>CAJUBG010000006.1 GCA_910584575.1 uncultured Dorea sp. | reverse complement strand
TTTTATGATAACATGGGATGGCATTTTATGGAAGAATATTTTAGCTGAATATAATACAGACAGTACACTAGTACATCGAAAAAAAGTTCCTAGCCATATTAAGCAGGATGAATTTTCATATGCAAGGCGAAGGAATGAGGCGTAGTGGGCGCTACGCCGATTGACGACAACGACGCAGATGGGAAATCAGAAAAGTTTATGCTTTTATATACCTCTGCTTAGAGCTTTTAGGTTTATCTGGTAATGTCATTTTTAATTTACCCGCACTCACAAGCGGTGCCACTAGACTAATCATCGTATAAGTACGAGATTTACCTGTAAATTCAATTAATTCGGCCCTTGTTCTAGGTATGGAACAAAAATCTAAAATCGCTTCTTCCGATGTCGTATTCTCTTTATAACAATCATTCTTCATAGTCACTTTAAATTCCCCATGTACAACAGAAAAAATTGGAACTGGTAACCCAGCATTGATAAATTCTGACCGCATGGTTGGAATTCCAGAATAACGGTTTTCTGTAATTTTCAATAGTTCTAACATATTCGCAAGGGCAGCATTTCTTGTCTCCGGATGTACCTTCCCTAACGCATCAATAGAAATTTTTCCATATAATCCGCCGCTATTGATAACTTCCATACGATCTCGATACATTTCAATACGAATCGGTGTATTTTCCGTATGCAGACTATAATCGCGATGCACTAATGCATTCAAAATCGCTTCTCTAACTGCTTTAATTGGATATTCCGGTTTATCATTTCTCTTCCCATTATCATCTATAATAGTCTTAGTTCTACTATTTTTTCGTACAAATTCGACTGCTTCCTCCAACATATCTGATATTGCACCTGTAATCCGCTTGTTATCAATGAAGCGTTCTCCACTTTCTCCTACTGTTCCCATTTCCGTTCCAGGCAAACATACTGCAGTAATGCAGAGCTGTGGAAAATATGTTTGAGGATATTTAGAAAACGTCATTATTCCGGCCAATGTAGGAACATTACATGCCGTAACTGCCATCAATTCCAAAATTTCTTCATTCGATACATTTTCCGAAAGATTTCTTCTCTCCTGTTTTACCATAGTCAAATAATCATTTAAACGCTTTTCATCCAAAAGCTGTAATTTTGCTTCATCTACTGTACGAATATCATCACGAATCCTTTTACGAAAAGCCTCGTAACTATACACCTCATATTCACTCATTGGCTCATCAGATTCCCCAACACGAATATAAGACCCTTTGATTCTACCAACGCCTTTATAAAACACTGGCCTTTCCGTCATATCTACACCCGGAATTTCAGCAGATACAATCACTTTGTCTTCAATGTCACAAACCGTAAATAAAGCTCTTACCATTGGCTGCATCTGTTTGCACTGCTCTGTTACCTTCTTCTGTAAATCCTGCGGATCATAGACTCCTTTTATTTTATATTTATCATTTTCATCAACGCCAAAAATAATAACGCCGCCTTCATCTTGGTTCGAAAACGAAGAAAGTGTATCATATAATCTGATTGGACAACCTTTTTCAGCAGACTTTAATTCAACTGTCTGTTCTTCTGTTTTCAATTTCTGTATATCAAAAACCAAATTTTTTAATGCTTCTGCTTGCATAATCAACCCCCTTTCAGATAATATATTCTAATTATATCTTCCAGCATATCTCAAGTCAACAAGTTTGATAACTATAAAGTAAGTTTGATAACTTTTTTCTATTTTTGACAACTTGTTATCAAACTTTTTTCTCTTATCTTCTTTAAAAGGAACATTAAGTTAAAACCATTTTATCCTTGTTTAATTATATCAAAGCATAAGTCAAAGCGCCCCATAGGATTGTGTCAAGCTAATACTAAACTGTTTCACTTTTTCTTTCAAAATACCGCTTTTTCATAGAAAAAACTGTTTTCCTACTGCATGTGTCATAGTTGTCAAATTCTCTTTTATCTGATATTACAGAAATGCAAATTGATATCTACTTTCTTCTTGAATATCGTATATCTCAATAACTATTCTTCTTATAAACCAATAATTTCTACACTACCATCCATTTTCATTAACCAGAGGAATTCCTGCTTGGTCTCATCTCTCTCCACTTTATAGCTACTATATTCATCCCCCAATTTTACAATAATTTTACAAACCAATGTCCATAAATTTTCTTGCAAAACAGATAACATATAACCTATATCTACAGAAACCAAATTGCTATATGTCCCCATTTTATTATATCCACTTTCCATTTCTGGTTCATACCATTTGCATGACAATTGCTTTTTCCAGAAGTTCAGTTTCTAAATCCTTTTTTTGATAGTTACCGAATTCTTTAAAATAATCATCAAATTTTTTTGAAACACCTCTAATTTCATCAATGCCTGAACTAAGCTATAATATGCAGTCTTGGATTGTTGTCCCTGCTGCTCTTTTAATTTAGCATCTATTAATATATTTTCACCTTTCTCACAAAAAACATGAATGAGTGAAAAATATTCTCGACATGAATATGATATTTGCTCTTTATCACTTTCTATTCTACTTCTATTTGAATATTTTTCATCATTGTCTTCCACCACATAATTATTATCACGAATTCCGTATTTGTCTACTGCACATTTAGGCCAGCATTCCTCGCATCAGTTATGTTTTTATAAACATCCCCCCAATTCTCAGGAAGAGTATTATATTTATGCATATTTCCAAAGCAATTATTTAATTGAGTAATCCAAACAAAATAGTCATGTTGATTGCTGTTCCGCCTTTTAAAGCCAGATGTTCATGCAGATATTCATCTTTATTCAAATAGGTCAATATTTCTTTCAGTCTCAACACTTTTTCAAATGTATCTCGAACAAATCCATATTGCTTTGCCATTTGTCCAAGTTATCCCTTATTATAGTTCATGCCTGACTCCTTCATTTTTCAAATAATGCATCTGCTCTGGAACTACAAGCCGCCATATAGCATTATATTTTCCTTCCTTGTAATCTTTCGTCAAATAACGTTTACTGCGCCCAATCCTGTCTTTACATATCTGAAAGAACTCATTTGATAATCCAATGCGTTCCTGTTGACTTTTCAGAAAAAAGCCCACTTTTTGATATAAAAATTGATTATCATAACATTCTAAATATGCTAGCATACGTTTTTCTCTAAGAACAGATACCTCTTGAATATTATCAATCACTTCTTTCAGTCCTGCTATTTTATCCAAATCCTTAATGCTGTCAATCACAGCCCATTCTTTATCTGTTATTCACACACCCCCGCTATATTTTACTGTTTCAACTCCCTCATTACATTTAGAACACACATAACAAAATGTGTATCCATCAAATTCAAAATCCCGAAACATAGTATTCGAAAATACATAAACCTCATAAAAAATCTGATCACTAATTCCATAATATTCCATTGCCGAATGATGAGAAAGATAAGAGGTAGGTGTAATCGCTCCTGCAATTTGATAACGGTTCGCCAATGGAGCATCTGTTTCTCCACTAATACATGTGTAAAGATTATTTCGTATTTTTACTACAAAACCACTCTTTATTAAACGTTTTACCGCCGAACGCGCACTTTCAATGTTATCATAATATTGACTTACATGTTCCATTGTGAATACTGGATATTTTAGTAATTCAAAATATAATTTCATACCGCTTCACCGTTTATTTTTCATTCAAAATAGTTTGTTTCCAAACTATTTTGCTACATTTTTAATTTATACTATAATAATTTTTTTCTGCCAAGTTTAAAATGTTATCAAAACAGTTTATTTTTAAACTATTTTTACAAACATATGCATATGCTGCAATCCAAATTTCCAGTTCCATAAAAGAAAAAGGGCCTCAGATTTCTCTGAAGCCCTCCAACTTTTCCTACTAAATTTAATTTAGCTATATTACATAGCCCCCATCTGTTTTACGAACTTTCCCTTTTCCTCGTCCCGGTCGCATATCCCCGAAACTATGCATTTTACTGGCTTTGCAGTGATTTTTGATTGCTCTAAGCAAGCGGCTTTTCAACCGTATCCCCAAATTATTAAACCCAAAACTATCCATATCCACTTCAACAATCTTATTTTACTTTTTGAGATAATTTCTTATTTCTTCAAAAGAATGTTCCTTATGCTCTCTCCTATTCCAAAATATAACTTTTCAAATATTCTCTCTTGTTACTGGCAATTCAGCTTTTCGGATATAATTTTCCACTCTGCTACTCATTTCTTTCCCCTGCTCCAATGCATCCTGCACAATCCGGTAAAGATAATATGGTTTTCTCAAATCTCCTAAATCATGAAATATGGCATTCGCAGCTACCAAGGCCGAGCGCATATAAGAGGCATTATCCTTAAACAAATCACTCTCAATATAAATTCCCTGTGCCTCAATGAACATACAACAAAATGTAACAATTGTTCTGGTATTTTCCTCCCGATACGGATGAACTTTCCAGAGTTTTGCCATATAATTACTAAATGTCCTTACTACATTTTCAAAAGACGCAGTTTGCCAATCAAAAGCATTCATCTCACTCAAAACATATTTTGCATCTTTCGTAATATCAAAACAATCTGAATATTCAATTGAAATCTATCCTAAAACAGTTTCTGCTTTCTCTATATTGATAACTCTGGGCTTTCCTGCCCATTCATAAACATCTTGAAAAATATGATGGTGCATATTGCAAAGAGTTCCAAAATCATAAGCCATTTCAATATCATCCACAACTATTTCCGAAAGCTGGAAAGAACAATAGTCTGCTTCCATATTTCTCAACATATCCACATCATGAATATCAGCCAAATTCCTTAATACTTCTGAATCCGGGTACAAATAAGGATCTCTCATAACCTATCCTCACTGTTTCATTTTGTACTTACGATCAAGAGCCTTTTTTAATTCATCCATAGAAATCTCTCCCTTTTTTTCCCGTTCTATTAATTCTTTCATCTCCGGAGTTGGTTCTAGTCCATCAACCTTAATCATACCCAACGAATACTCCCACTTTTTTTCCATCTCAACTAACATAAAATATCTCTCCTTTAATATATCTCTTATTTAATGTTACACAAGATAAACAGCCATTCCATCAATCTACAAATTCTTCATCTGACATTCATAAACTGGCATAATATCTAAATGAAAATTCAACGGAATTTTGCAAATCATCTTGTATTTGCTGCACAACATGCTTATCCAGATCAATATCCTCCTGTGCATAATATCCATACATCGTAGTGTAAATCATCAATGAATGTGAATATACAGATGTTAAGTACTGGTTTTTCACGCGTTCGATATCCACACCCTTTTTATTGAGAAGTTTCTTCACTAAATTAGAATCCATATTTATAAAAATCGCGTCTACAGATCCATTAGAAGCAATCATCATATTTACAATAGATTCCCCATTCATCTTCCGATCTTTCCATGTCTTTTCTTCTTTCGAGGGATTCTCTTTCACTACTCGAATTAATTGAGGAAGTGTCAATTCAGGCTGTTCAACCGTTTTCTTTTTTTCCTTTTTTGATTTATTATCTTCCTGCTCCACCCGAATAAAAACAATAACTTCATGTTCTCCAGCTGATGAAATCATTTTTATTGTCAACGGTATTCGTTCCTCAACTTCCGTGCTTTCTTTTGGTTCTACGATAACCTGGATCTCACCGTCATATGGTCCGGCTATTTGTACTTTCAGTTTTTGCGCATCCTGATTTGGTAAAACAAAATGATCTCCTCTTCCACCACGTTCTCCATAATCTAACGTTGCTATTTCAATAGAGCCATTATCGCTGGAACGCGTTAAAAAATCATTCTCTACATCAGTTTCTAAAATAATACGCCCTTTCCCACCTTTTTTAATCGCTTTTACATATTCTTTGGAATCTGCATCAAACCCTTTTACTTTAAAAATAGATGGATAACGCTGCAACTTTTTTTCTGCTTTCTGTTTATTATCGTTTCGGTTATTATTTTGCTTTCTTCCCGCAGATACCTTTTTATTGTAAAACGAAAATGAACCGTTATTTCCAGACAATATTTTCCTAACATCGGGATTGGATTTAAAGCGTGAAAAATAGGATTCGATCATATCTTTATCCTTCTTTGACTCTTTGAATGCCTTACCTTTATATTCCTGATCTTTCTGGCTTATATCAGGATCATTTTTCAACAACGAAATAATGTCGTTCCTCAATTCGTTATAATATCTTCCTTTTTTCAGACGATCACGGGATGCCATTAATAATTCCTGCCGGGCAGTCGTTCCTATCTGAGAACAATCCACAGCAACAAGCATATAATCTTTTAAAATACGATATCCTACTTCCTGTGATATAAAGATTTTTGGTTCTACCCCCTGTGTCTGGCCATTTAAAATATAAATAACCGATTTCTTATCAATAAATTCATCTTTTGAAGTCTCTTGTTTGAAAATATAAACCATAACTGGAATCTTGCTGCCAAAGAGCATCAACATCAGCGACTTCTTAAATTCAATTTTCTCCCTTCCATCCAAGGCAAGCCTTGTACGGTTTCCAAGCATTGGCTTTGTCGGCGTATTCCCCCGATAATTTCTCGTTTCATATATAAGAACAGGAATTGCCGGTACATAAAGTAAGGGGTTTAATTTAAGCCAAAGTTCCCTCGTTGCCATAGATGGTCTTGTCAACTGGTAGGAAAACATTTTTACAACAGTTCCTGAACTGAACCACTACCGGCTAAAGCCGGTAGGTTCGATTTGCTGCTAAAGCAGCCTAAAGCTGTCTCCGTTCTACTATCTTCTTTTGCACCCTACTTTTATCCTATCTCAAAGTTATCGGATTTGTTCTTCTCCTGCAAATCTTGATTTCGTATATATTCTTTGATAATTTCATCTGTCACATTTCCACTACTTGCCGCAAAGTATCCCCTTGCCCACAAATGCTGCCCCCAGAATTGTTTATTCAATTCTTTATATTCCATTTGCAATTTTTTGGATGTATTCCCTTTTATATATTGCACCAATTTACTTACTGACAAGTGTGGTGGGACAGATACCAGCATATGGATATGATCTGCGCCTACATGCCCTGCTAGTATTTCCACATCATTCCTGTTACAGATGATTCGGATCAATTCTCTTGTTCTTACTGCTATCTTCCCTGTAATTACTGGTTTTCTATATTTCGTAATCCATACCAAGTGATACTTAATGTCATACGTGCAATGTGACGATTTTCTATAGTACTGCATATTGTTCACCTCAAGTTTAGTATTTCTATTTTTACTTTTTCTAAACTTGAAGATATGGGGTTGACCTAAAGGTTTCGCCTTAAGGCGAGGGTTTTAACCCCATTATACAGACAATAAATATCTGCATGACGTACACCATACATATTCATTACATATTCAATTTCTTCAATGTCATACGTCGTATCATCAATAGTTACCATTCCTAGCTCATTGAGTAAAGATATTTCTTGAATTGTAAAATAACTTATTTCATCTGGTGCTTCTTCCATATGTAATACTTCTTTGTTATAGATGAATCTCACCATGATTGTATTTATATCTTCTTCAAAATATAGAATTGCATGGTTTTCATCCATTAACTGGATATTTTTCAATTTATAACATCTTGAATCTGGTTCATCCATATAGCTTATAAGGTCTTCTTGGATTTTGGAGTAAAACTCTCTTTCATTTGAAAACTCGATGATACGGACTACGTTATTGATTTTTGCCATAATCGTTGTCTCCTTTCTACGTGTTGGTTTTATAGTGTACTTTTGTTTTAAGTATTAAAATAAGGACACTACTAAATTGTATTTCTACAATCAGTAATGCCCTTATGCTAATACTTAATTATTAAATTGATGCTCTATTCCTTCCATTCAGCGAATAAACAAGCAAACTTTTCGAGAATGACTTTGGTAAAATATTTTACCAAAATTCATACCAAATCTTTACCAAAATTGTTGTGATATTTTGCGATAATCTACGATAGATTATGATATTCTATCCATACCCGCAAAACACGGTGTAAGCCTTGATTTCCCTACATTTCCGAGGGTTTTTACATGGAAACTTTTCTTATTAGTTTCCTTGCATCTGCGCCGCAACCTCCGCCGCAAAATCCTCATTCTTCTTCTCAAGCCCTTCGCCCGTCTCAAAACGTACGAATTTCTTCAAAGTAACCGCACAACCAGCCTCCTTAGAAACTGCCTCCAGATACTTAGCAACCGTCTCCTTATTCTCAGCCTTCACATACTCCTGCTCTAACAGGCAGACCTCCTTCAGCTCTTTGTTAAGACGTCCGGTAATCATCTTCTCAATAATATTCTCCGGCTTGTTGGCATTCTTAGGATCGTTCTTGGCCTGCGCAATCAGAATCTCCTTCTCATGCTCTTTGTACTCCTCCGGTACATCATCAGTAGACACATACTTCGGATTCAGGGCCGCAATCTGCATAGCCACATTCTTAAGAGCGTCCTTAACAGCATCAGAATTGCTCTGAGTCTCAGCCTCAACCAGAACACCAATCTTGCCGCCTGCATGGATGTAGGATACTACGATTCCATTCTCAGAAACGACCTTCTCGAATCTTCTGATGTTCATATTCTCGCCAATCTTAGCGATCATAGCCGCCAGCTTATCCTGCACGGTCATAGATGTGTCAAGAGCCCATGACTCTGCCTTAAAGCCTTCTACATCTGCCGCATTGGAATCTGCAAGCTGCTCTACCACTTCCTTCACATAAGTCTGGAATACTTCGTTCTTTGCAACGAAATCAGTCTCGGCATTGACCTCAACGATTGCAGCCACCTTGTCGTCGCCCTTGATTGTAGTAGCAACGATACCCTCTGCCGCAATACGTCCGGCCTTCTTCTCAGCCTTTGCCTGTCCGTTCTTTCTCAGATATTCTACAGCCGCATCCATGTCCCCGTTCGTCTCGTTCAGAGCCTTCTTACAGTCCATCATGCCTGCGCCTGTCATCTCTCTTAACTCTTTTACCATACTAGCTGTAACTGCCATGTCTATCTCCTCCAAATGTCTGTAATCTACTCGTCAACCTCTGCACTGTACGCTTCTGCCTCTGCCTCGTCATACGCGCCGTCTGCGCCTGTCATTCCCTGATTTGCCTCAACGACAGCGTCAGCCATCTTGGAAACAATCAGCTTCACCGCGCGGATAGCGTCGTCGTTGCCAGGAATTACATAATCCAGTTCCTCAGGGTCACAGTTGGTATCTGCAATACCAATCAACGGGATTCCCAGTGTGTGAGCCTCCTGTACGCAGATTCTCTCCTTCTTCGGGTCTACTACGAAGATAGCGTCCGGAAGCTGCTTCATCTCTTTGATTCCGCCCAAGTTCTTCTCTAACTTCTCCCACTCTTTCTTCAACTGGATAACTTCCTTCTTCGGCAGTACGTCGAAGGTTCCGTCCTCAGACATTCTCTCAATCTCTTTCAAACGTGCAACTCTGCTCTTGATGGTCTTGAAGTTGGTCAGCATACCGCCAAGCCATCTCTCATTCACATAGAACATTCCGCAGCGCTCAGCCTCAGTCTTGATCGCATCCTGTGCCTGCTTCTTGGTTCCGACAAACAATACTGTACCGCCGTCCGCCGCAATGTCGGATACTGCCTGATATGCCTCGTCCACCTTGCCCACAGACTTCTGTAAGTCGATAATGTAGATTCCGTTTCTCTCTGTGTAAATGTACGGAGCCATCTTAGGATTCCATCTTCTGGTCTGATGTCCGAAATGAACACCTGCTTCTAAAAGTTGCTTCATTGAAATTACGCTCATGTTTCTTTCCTCCATTTGGTTTTTTGCTTCCGCATGTGTGTAAGCCCTTGAAACCAGCCTGAATATCTCCTGACATACAGCTCTGGCACCCTCTTAGGCAAACAAATGCGTGATTTTTGCGACTTTATCATGATAGCATAAAAGCCTTGCATTTGCAAGGCTTTTCTTAGCTTAAATTCTAGCTTAAATTCTACAATATGTATTCTACCAGTAACGTCTGTACCATGGAGAGCCATATACAGCGACTTCCTTCACATTCTGTCCCGGCTGAGGCGCATGAACCATCATTCCGCCTCCGGTATAAATTCCTACATGGCCGGAATAGCAAACAATGTCTCCAGGCATCGGACTGCTGACCGGAACTCCGCCGCCTCCCTGCTCACCTGATGTACGTCCGATACTGATTCCCGCTGCCCTGTGGGCATACTGGGTAAGTCCTGAACAGTCAAGTCCTGAACCAGGCTTTGTACCGCCCCATACATAAGGAACTCCAATCTGGGAACGCGCAGCGCCTACAATTGTCATTCCAACAGACGCATTGCCAGAGCCTGTATAACCGGAATTGCTGCTACTGCTGCTACTACTATTTCCACTGCTGCCTGAGTTATTTGACGATTGATTACCAGAACCTCCCGTAGCCTGGCTGTTATTGCTATTATTGCTGTTGTTACCATTATTACGGTTTCCGGAATTATTGTTGTTGGCTGCCGCTGCCGCCTGACGCGCTTCTTCCTCCTGGCGCCTTCTCTCCTCAGCTTCTCTTGCCGCTGCCTCTACCGCTGCCTGAATCTGACCGTCTAAGTCGGCTACCTCTGCCCGCTTCTCCTCAATGGTCGTATTCAATACATCCTTTTGGTCCTCATATTCAACCTGCAAAGATTCCAGCTTCTTCTGGTCTTCCTCAAGAGTAGCCTTAAGCTCTGAGATCTCATTCTTCGTCTCTACATATTCCTGTAACTGATCTCTGTCATAATCATGCACATTCTGTACATATTCTGCCTTATTCACCAGGTCAGAGAAATTCTCCGCCGTTACAAGAGACTCAAGAGCCGTCGTGTCTCCTTCTTCGTACATATATTTAATACGAAGCTTCATCGCCTCATACTGTTCTCTCTCTCTCACCTCAGCAGCCGCCAAGTCATCCGTTGCCTGGATGATCTCCTCGCCCTTCTTGACCAGATCCTCCTCCAGACCATTAATCTTTGATAGAATCTGCGTCAATTCCTCCTGCAGGGAATTCACTTCACTCTGCTTCTCAGCCTTGTCCTCTTTCAGTTCATCGATTGACGGCGCCGCCATAACCGGCGTTACAATCAGAGAACCTGCAACAATAGCGGCCAAAAGTCTTGCTCCAAATTTTCTCATAGTGAAACCATCCTTTTTATGTATTTTCTGCTTACTATTTACACTCATCTACGTTCTTTCGACATAGTCCCTCTACATCTGGTAACAATTATACCTCAAACCACTAAAACTTGCAACATTTTTTAATAATTTTGTAACAAATGTTTTTAAGAGGAATCTCTATCGGCAAGGTATCGTAAAATATACCCAAGGGCACACCGCAACGCATACCCTTCGGGTAGGTGGACTGCATCCATCAAGGTATACCCAAGAAGATTACTGGATGTTCATATTCGTATATCCCATGAGGCTTATATCAATCTCCTGGGCCGCCTCCCTGCCTTCGCGGATTGCCCACACCACCAGGGATTGCCCCCTGTGCATATCGCCCGCCGCAAAAATATTCTGAACGTTGGTTGCATAGCCCCCTGTGCCTGCCGACACATTTGTCCGCCCGTCAACCTCCACGCCGAAGGCTTTTGTCACATAACTCTCGCTTCCAAGGAAGCCCGCCGCAATCAGCACCAAGTCCACGTCCACCGTATACTCGCTCTCGGCAATCTCTGCCATCACCATCCGTCCGGTTTTCTCATCCTTCTTAGGCTCAAGCTTCACAAGAACCGCCTTACAGACATTTCCCGCCTTATCCTTCTGAAACTCCTTCACCGTGGTCTGGTATGCCCGCGGATCTTTCCCGAACACCGCAATGGCCTCCTGCTGCCCGTAATCCGTCTTGCAGACCTTAGGCCATTCCGGCCACGGATTATCAAAGGCTCTCTCATCCGGCGCCTTGGGAAGCATCTCAAGCTGAAGCACAGACTTCGCCCCATGGCGCATGGATGTGCCTACACAGTCATTACCCGTATCGCCGCCTCCAATTACCATCACGTTCTTTCCCTTGGCGGAAATGTATTCCCCCTCCTTAAGCTGCATCTGGTTGGCCCAGAGAGCCTTTGTGGTGGATTTAAGAAAATCTACCGCAAAATGAATTCCATTTGCCTCCCGTCCAGGCACCTTAATATCCCTCGGATTCGACGCGCCGCAGCACAGAAGGACACGGTCATACTCTTTTAAAATCTCCGCCGCCTTCTTGTCCTTTCCAACGTTACAGCCAGTTATGAAAGTAATCCCTTCCTCCTCCATGATACTGACTTTCCTGTCAATAATCTGCTTCTCAAGCTTCATGTTAGGGATTCCATACCGAAGAAGCCCACCGGCCCTGTCCTCACGCTCAAACACCGTCACGTAATGCCCTCTCCTATTCAGCATATCCGCCGCCGCAAGACCGGAAGGGCCAGAGCCGATGATTGCCACCTTCTTGCCGGTACGCACCTTCACCGGCTTTGCAGCCGCATACCCCTTCTCATAGGCATTTTCAATAATCCCATACTCATTTGCCTTGGTGGAAACCGCATCCCCGTTAAGTCCGCAGGTACATGCGGCTTCACAGAGGGCAGGACACACCCTGGAGGTAAATTCCGGAAAATTATTGGTCTTTTTAAGCCTGTAATAAGCCTCCTCCCAGTTCCCGTGATAAATCAGGTCATTCCACTCCGGAACCAGGTTGTGCAGAGGACATCCGCTTGCCATACCCATAATCATCTGGCCCGACTGGCAAAAAGGCACCCCGCAGGACATACATCTTGCGCCCTGGCGTTCCTGCTCCTCCTTAGATAAAGGTGTGTGAAATTCGTGAAAATGCTTAAGTCTCTCCTTCGGCGCCTCTGCTGCCTTATCCTGTCTGTCATATTCCATAAAACCTGTCGCTTTTCCCACTTCTCCACCTCCTATTTCTCGCCCTTCAAGGCGTAAAATGCTTCTGTTTTTGCCTGAGCGCTGCTCATACCCTGTTCCTCCAACTGAAGGATTGTGGTCAGCATCCTCTCATAGTCCACAGGAATAATCTTCTTGAACTTAGGAAGATACTCTTTGAAATGCTCAAGAATCTCCTTCCCAATCTCCGAATTGGTGCAGGATACATGTTCTTCAATCATGTTCTTCAGCTCATTCACATCAAATTTCGATGAAATACGCTCAATATTTACCATCTGCTTATTCACATTCCGGTACAAATCACTGTCCATATCTAGCACATACGCTACCCCGCCACTCATTCCGGCGGCAAAGTTCCTGCCAGTTTTTCCAAGGACAGCCACACGCCCTCCGGTCATATATTCACATCCATGGTCGCCTACGCCCTCCACCACGGCAACGGCGCCTGAGTTACGTACTGCGAAACGCTCGCCTGCCACACCGT
Organism: uncultured Dorea sp.; assembly: GCA_910584575.1. Lineage (GTDB taxonomy): Bacteria > Bacillota > Clostridia > Lachnospirales > Lachnospiraceae > Sporofaciens. The sequence goes on along the minus strand of CAJUBG010000006.1, from coordinate 75,564 downwards.
TGATGAAAGCCTTGCCGCTGGTTGCGCCATAGAGAGCAACATTTCCTATAATAATATTCTCATGATGGCGGTACTTCACCCCTCGCGGCGGATAAACAATCAGCTTGCCGCCCGACAGCCCTTTTCCAAAATAATCGTTGCTGTCCCCCACAAGCTCTAAGGTAAGCCCCTTAGGAATAAACGCCCCAAAGGACTGGCCGCCTGCGCCTGTACATTTCACCACATAGCTGTCCTCGGTAAGCCCATTGGGATACCGCCTGGTAATCTCAGAGCCAAAAATCGTCCCAAACGTCCGGTCCGTATTGGTTACGTCTACCTCAATACTGCGCTTCTGCCCTTTTTTCAGGGACGGAAGAAGCTGCCTTACCAAGACCCTTTCATCCAGCGTCTTTTCCAGCTCAAAATCATATACCTTCTTCGGGTTAAATGTTACCGGCGTCTTACTTCCTTCGTATGGATTATAGAGAATCCGTCCAAGCTTAAGCGTCGCCGCACGCTCGGAGGTTGGCTTCTCCTTCACCTTCAAAAGATCTGTACGCCCCACCAGCTCGTCAATGATCCGTACTCCGAGCTTTGCCATGTATTCCCGCAGATTCTCCGCCATAAACCGCATAAAGTTCACCACATACTCCGGCTTGCCGGTGAAATTCTTCCGAAGCCTGAGATTCTGAGTTGCCACGCCCACCGGACAGGTATCCAGGTTGCAGACTCGCATCATCACGCACCCCATAGTAATCAGAGGCGCCGTGGCAAATCCGAATTCCTCTGCCCCAAGAATGGCCGCAATGGCGATGTCACGCCCACTCATGAGCTTGCCGTCCGTCTCAAGCCTCACCCGTTCCCGAAGCCCGTTCTGGATTAAGGTCTGGTGAGTCTCCGCAAGGCCAAGCTCCCAGGGAAGCCCTGCATTGTGAATCGAGCTTCTGGGCGCGGCGCCTGTCCCTCCGTCATATCCGGAAATCAGAATCAATCCTGCGCCTGCTTTTGCCACGCCTGCGGCAACCGTACCCACGCCAGCCTCCGACACCAGCTTCACCGAAATCCTGGCATCCTTGTTGGCATTTTTACAGTCGTAAATCAACTGCGCCAAATCCTCAATAGAGTAAATATCATGGTGGGGCGGCGGGGATATCAGGCTGACTCCCGGAGTAGAATGGCGGGTATTTGCAATCCAAGGGTATACCTTTCCTCCCGGAAGATGTCCGCCCTCCCCCGGCTTCGCGCCCTGGGCCATCTTAATCTGAATCTCCTTGGCGCTCACCAGATAGCGGCTGGTGACGCCGAACCGTCCTGAGGCAACCTGCTTGATGGCAGAACAGCGGTCACTGTCCAGACGTTCGATTTCTTCTCCGCCTTCCCCGCTGTTGGACTTGCCCTTAAGGCGGTTCATTGCAATGGCCAGCGTCTCATGGGCCTCCTTGGAAATAGAGCCGTAGGACATGGCGCCTGTCTTAAACCTTGTCACAATGGAATCCACGCTCTCCACTTCATCAATAGGAATCCCCTTCTTCGGATAGTTGAACTCAAACTGCCCCCGCAGATTGATATGCTCGCCTTCTGCATTAACCATTTCCGTATATTTCCGGAACATCTCATAATCCCCGCGCCTGGTAGACTGCTGAAGCATATGGATGGTCTGCGGATTGTAGAGATGCCTCTCCCCGCCGCTTTTTGACTTGTGCTGTCCGATGCTGTCAAGAGTCATATCCACCTCAAGCCCCAATGGGTCAAACGCCTGAGAGTGGCGCGCCACATAGTCCGCCGCAAGCTCATCCATGCCGATTCCGCCTACGCGGCTGACCGTGTCTGTAAAATATTTTTGGATGAACTCCTCTTTCAATCCGATAGCCTCGAAAATCTTCGCGCCCTGGTAGGACTGGATTGTTGAGATTCCCATCTTAGAGGCAATCTTCACAATCCCGCCAAGAACGGCATGGTTATAATCCTCCACAGCCGCATAGTAATCCTTTTTCAGCATATTTGTCTCAATCAGATGCCGGATGGATTCATGGGCAAGGTAAGGATTGATGGCACAGGCCCCATAGCCCAAAAGAGTGGCAAAGTGATGCACCTCCCTTGGCTCTCCCGTCTCCAGAATGATGGCCACAGACGTTCGCTTCTTTGTCCTTACCAAATGCTGCTGAAGTCCCGACAGCGCCAGCAAAGACGGCATGGCGACATGATACTCGTCCACTCCCCTGTCCGTGAGAATCAAAATATTTGCACCCTCCCGAATGGCGCGGTCCACCTCGATAAACAGGTAGTCTATGGCCTTTTCAAGCCCAGAATTCTTATAGTATACGATAGGAATCTCAACAGGATAAAAGCCCTCCTTCTTCATACTCTTAATCTTCAGAAGATCAGTATTCGTCAGAATCGGATTATCCACCTTGAGCATCCTGCAATTTTCTTCTCTTTCCTCCAAAAGATTCCCGTCCGCACCAATATAGACGGTGGTAGAGGTCACCACTTCTTCCCGGATCGCGTCGATTGGAGGGTTCGTCACCTGGGCAAAAAGCTGTTTAAAATATCCAAATAAATCCTGATGCTTTTCTGAAAGCACCGAAAGCGGCGCGTCAATTCCCATTGCCGCAGTCCCTTCCGTTCCGTTTTGCGCCATAGTCAGAATCGAAGTCTTTACCTCCTCATAGGAGTAGCCAAACGCTTTCTGAAGTCGTTTACACTCCTCTGCCGAATAGGAGGGCACCTTCTGATTCGGTATCTTAAGACTGCTAAGCTCAATTAAATTGCTGTCCAGCCATTCCCCGTAGGGCTGCCTGCCGGCATAGATTTCTTTCAATTCATCATCATCAATCACTTTGCCGGAGATAGTATCCACAAGCAGCATTTTCCCCGGATGGAGACGCTCTTTTACCACAATCCTTTCCGGATTAATGTCAAGGACTCCCACTTCAGAGGACAGAATCAGCGTATCGTCATCCGTGATATAGTATCTGGACGGGCGAAGCCCGTTCCTGTCAAGGACAGCGCCCATGCAGTCCCCGTCGGAAAACAGTATGGAGGCCGGGCCGTCCCAAGGCTCCATCATGGTCGCGTAATACTGATAGAAATCCTTCTTCTTTTGGGACATAGTCTTTGCGCTTGCCCATGGCTCAGGAATCGCAATCATCACAGCCAACGGCAAATCCATTCCACTCATGACCATGAACTCAATGGCATTATCAAGCATGGCAGAATCCGAGCCTGAGCTGTTGATTGCAGGCAGCACCTTATGAAGCTCTCCCTTCAGGTACTCTGATTCCATATTTTCCTCCCTTGCCTGCATCTTGTCCGCATTGCCCCGTATGGTGTTAATCTCCCCGTTATGTACAATAAAACGGTTGGGATGGGCGCGTTCCCAACTGGGATTGGTGTTGGTGCTGAAACGGGAATGTACCAGCGCAATGGCCGACTCATACTCCGGATTTTCCAGGTCCTCAAAAAACGGCCTGAGCTGCCCTACCAGAAACATCCCCTTATATGCAATCGTCCTGCTGGACAGGGACGCAACATAGGTATCGTCGCTGCTCTGCTCAAAGATTCTGCGCACCACATAAAGCCGCCTGTCAAAATCAATTCCCTGCGCGGTCTTTTCCGGACGCTCAATAAAGCCCTGGAGAATACATGGCATGCAGGCCGCCGCCCTGCTTCCCAAGACCTCTGCCCTCACCGGAACCTCGCGCCATCCCAGGAAATTCATTCCCTCCTTCCCTACGATTACTTCAAAAATCTTCTTGGCCTGGTTCTTCTTCAATTCATCCTGAGGGAAGAAAAACATCCCCACCCCGTAATCTCTCTCTGAACCTAAAAAGATGCCGAGAGGTTTGCAGACTTTGGAGAAAAATCTATGTGAAATCTGCAACAAGATTCCAACTCCATCGCCCGTCTTACCCTCGGCATCCTTGCCGGCCCTATGCTCTAAATTCTCTACAATCTTCAAGGCATCCATCACTGTGCTGTGACTCTTGCGCCCCTTGATATTGACAACCGCACCGATTCCACAGTTATCATGCTCAAACTGGGGACGATACAGACCTTCGTGATTATTAACAATCTGTGCGTTCATATATTCAGCCCTTTCTTCAGTTTTTCTTACTATACTACTTTTTTCTGGATTTGTAAATAGGAAATTTCTCTTGAATTGTCAGATAATTAGACAACAATATTATATAAACAAAAAGAGTCTGATATTTTAGCAAATACCAAACTCTTTCCAACACATCTTATTCACTGTCAACCCTGCAATGCTGTACCGGATTATCTTTTTCCTCGGATGTACCAGGTACAACAGGCTTCTCCTCAATCCTCTGAACCAGCACAAACATGGTGGAGGCCACAAATGCACAGGCAACCGTCACAATCCCAATGCGCAGCCGGCCTTCCATAAGCCAGTCAAGCAGATTGAATTCCGTCGCCAGTATGGACAGCAGATTCATTGCCATATGGGCTGCAATGGGCGCTTTGACAGAACCGTACTTCTCATAGAGGTATGTCAGCATCATTCCCAGGATGAAACCGTAAAGCATCTGCACAAAATTCACATGCATCAATCCAAACACTATCGCAGAATACAATGCCGCCTGCATATAGGTCGCCCTCTCCCTCAGACGCTTAAAGAGCAGCCCACGGAATACCAATTCCTCGCTCACAGGCACAAGAACTGCCAAAACCACCACTTGAACGGCAAGGGGAGACGAATAGAAAGCCTCCATCGTCGCCTGATAGGCTTCGCTCATATCCGACAGATTCCCTATGATAATCAGATTGTTAAGCCCAAGGCTCATGGCCAGAGCCATGAGAAGCCCTGCCCCATACTTCCAGAGAGGCGCCTTCCTGTTGGGAATAAAACCGTTCCTCCTCTCCTTCACCCGATCAGTGTGGAAGAACCAAAGCATGATGGGAATGGTAATCAGCGCGGCAACTCCCTCAATCAATGTAGACGCGCCCAGATATTGATTCATGATCTTATCAGTCAACTCCATCATCTTTTCTTCGCTCTGCATGGCTGTCATGGCCGCCTCCTGGTTCGCCATCATATAAACCATACTCAGCACTGCCATGGCGATCATGCTGGCGCCAACCCCAACTGCCCATTTTATCACAATCGGTCCCCACAGATGCCAGATACGCTTTCCGTAATTCTCCGGCGTCATAGGCGGAACCTGCCTGTATTGCTGTTCCATATTCATCCTCTCTTTCCTCTGTTGAATGTATTACCGTATACTTTATTCATTCTACTTCTCATTTATGGAACATGCAATTAAAAAAATATTAAATTTTATGCATAAAAAAGATGCAGCAGTTTCTCCCATACTGCCACATCTTTCTTATGCCCCCTGGATTGAGTCATAATAACTCATCCCTTCTCCTTCAGTACACTTCCAATCCATCTTTTCTTCCGAACATCTTAAGCGCCTTCACATGCAGCTTTCTCCATTCATCGCCTGATACTTCGTATCCCCAAATATCTCCTCCGTCTTTTTCCGTAAGGTTTCCTCACTCCTGTATCTCTCCACTTCATCTACCATCGAAACATGTCTTAGCTCTTCTCTTGCTGTTCTTGTCCTGACGTTTCTTCATTTGCTGAAGTATACCAGGAAATGCGCCTCTACATTTCCTAAAAATAGAATACCAGAAATCCCTGCCTTCTGCATCCAGTTACAAACTGATTGACAAATACTTTATCCTTTCTCTGTACCACATTACCGTTTTCCGGCTATCCCTGCGGGGCAGAGCCGTAAGTTCACATATCCGCCCCGCTTCCTCCTGGTCCAAGGCCACTAACAATCTCTCCATCGAGACCTTTAAAAGCCTCGACAGGGCATACAGATTATCCACACTGGGCAGATTCTTCCCTCGAAACCAATCATACACAGACTGGACAGCCGAAAAACCCATATATTCCTGTATCTCCTTTGCACAAATCCCCTGTTTTGCACAAATCTCCCGAATTCTCTTTCCTGTCTTTTCCATGCTAATCACAGGATATCTCATAGCTTTCCCTCCTTAAACTTCCTGATTGTATTTCCAATCTCCGTATAATCCCGTTCAAACAATTCCTGACTGATCTGCTCATTCAGCGCCTCCTTTGGGATCTTCTCAAGAAGCTTCTCCATGACAAATGCTTTGCTTTTCTGCTTATACCTGGCAAGCCCGTTTATCTCCTGAATATGCGCAAGCTCTGGCCTCCACAAAAGTGTAAGCTTCCGTCCCAAATCTGCCTTCGGGTTCTTTTTCGCCTCCCGCAGCAGATAGAAATCCACCCCGCTTTCCACCCATTCCACCGTAATAATCCCCCACCATTCCGGTACATGTTCGCTAATGTGCAATCCGTGGCTTGTGCCTGCAACCACATAATTGCAATCAAAATACCTGTCATAGTCCCGCACCTGCCGTTTTAGCCGGACATAGGTATCCGCATCACTCTTAATCTCAATTCCGGCCACCCCATCCGGAAACACCATCATAATATCTGCCCGCGACCTTCCAATCTGCTTTTCCTCAATAATCCGTATTTTTCCATAGTATTCCTCAAGGAAATCAAACAATGGCTCTCGAATATCCCTGTCATACAATTTCTTCACCATATCTCAAACTCCCAAACATATTTAGCATACTGTTTCACAAATCTACCCACATCAAAACTGTGAGCATTGAAATTTTTTTATTAAATAGAGAATATTTGACGAAATCAAGAACATCTGAATTGATTAAACGAAAGACGTAAGCACCCATAATCCAGAAAACAGAATAATGATACTGACCAAATTATTTCAACAGAGATAATCCGGCCAGTACATAAACAAGCAGAAGTTACAGCTTAACCTTCACAACATCCACATCCAAATCCCACAAAAATTTATCCAAATCCTTAAAAGAAAGAAAAACAGTGGCCGTATTCTCCAAAGGATGAATTCCAAGGCTCTTGCATCTGCTCAAATCCTTGTCAATAAAGAACTCTACCGCATGGTCCGTATCGTTCATCAGCCCGAAGGGAGATACGCTTCCCTGCTTAAGTCCCAGATATTTTTCCAACCGGTCTTCGGAGGCAAAGCTTAGATTCCCTCCTCCAAGCTGCCTGCCAAGAGCCTTCAAATCTACCTTCTTGCTCTCCTCACAGGTCACGAGAAAATGTCTCTTTCCCTTTGAATCCCGCAGGAAAAGATTCTTACACAGAGTTCCCTTCTCCGGCAGTCCAAGCCTGTCCATATCCTCCATGGTATGTACCGGCTCATGCTCTACAACCTCATACTTAATCTTCAACTTGTCCAATGCGTCATATACGCGCTGCTTCTGGTCTTCCATTTTAATCATAACTCCTTTCTGTTACGGATAATGAACCACGATACACGCGGTCACCATGCCCTGTCCCGTATTCTTATATACATACTCGTCAAATGCATTGTATGCGGCAGAATCCCCTGCTTTCAGCACATACTCCCGATCCTCGAAAATCAGCGTCAGCTCACCGGAATACACCGTGATAAATTCCCTGGTTCCATGCATCTGTAAATGAGCGCGCATCGTGCCTCCCTCATCGAACTCCAAGTCAAATATCTCAAAATCCTGCCCCTCCCGAAATTCAAAGATGGGATACAGCCTGTACCGCCCCTCATCTCCCACAAGAGGTATGACCTCTGCCTTGCCTGTCTGTGAAAATGGCTTCGGCTTATCCGCCGTAAATGCTGTCACAGGAACCTTAAGACCCAGAGACAGCTTATAAACCGTTGAAATCGTAGGATTGACCTCTCCGCGTTCTAACTGGCTTAACATACTCTTACTGATGGAGGTCAGAACCGACACTTGCTCTAAGCTCAATTCCTTACGCCTCCTGATCTCTTTCAGATTACCCGCAATGATATGATTCAAGTGTTCCAAAGGGATTCCTCCTTAAAAATTCCTGTATATAGAATTTTTTTCTATTATATTGCATGTCGGAGAAAAAGTAAAGATAAAATTCTAACCAAAACACTGGTCCACCGCCTCCTCATATCTGTCCAGCCTCTCCGCCTTCCTGATACGTTTCAAAGGCTTCTCACATCCAGGAAAAGCCTGTCCCAAATAGCACCAGATTTCTTTCATCTTAAACAGCACATTTTTATCCCCCATATTAAGTTCTCGATATTCTTCGTATAACCGGTCATGAAATCCGCGAAGGAGTTTTTGCGAAGCCTTCTCCTGCCCCTTAATCTCACCTAAAAGCCCAGGATTTGCTATAATCCCTCTCCCAATCATACATGCCGTCACCGTTGGAAATCTTTCTTCTATTGCTGCGGCATCCTCTCTGGTACAGATATCCCCGTTGTAGCACAGCGGGCAGCCGCATCCCTCAACTGCCTCCTCAAATACCTCCAGATTCGGTTTATTTTTATAGAAATCCTTCTGAACCCTCGGATGGATAATCAATTCCTCAAGAGGATACTGGCGATAGATTTCCAAAAGCCTTTGAAATTCCTGTGGTTCATCCCTTCCTATCCTGGTTTTAATGGATATCCGTACTTTTGTCTTTGAAAAAATTTCATCTAAAAAGCGGTCAAGCCCCTCCAAATCCGCCAGAAATCCTGAGCCCCTTCCTTTTGATACCACAGTTTTAGAAGGGCAGCCCAGATTCAGGTTTATCTCATCATAGCCATAATACGCAAGCTTTTCTTCCGTTTTTAGGAAATCCTCAGCCCGATTCGTTAAAATCTGCGGAACCAGCCGCATCCCCTTATTATTCTCCGGCAATAGCTCGGCCTTCTCCTTTACCGAGAAGCCCTTTTTGGAATGGGGAGACAGAAACGGGGTAAAATATTTATCCATAGGCGCAAAGCAATCGTGATATACCCTTCGGTATATCCGTGTTGTAATCCCCTCTAAGGGGGCCAGATAATACTGCATCTCTTTTCCTTCCTAATGTATATATTGAAAACTGAGTCAATTATATTGAGAGAGTCTCCAAATGTCAATATACATTTTACTAAGAAAAACCGCCGTATAGGAATTTTCCCATACGACGGCAGGTAAAATCATTTTCCAAACAAATCGCTATGTGACCCAGTGCGGGATAAGGTCAGTACCAGGACATACCCATAGCAAGTTCAGCGATCACATCCTCCAACAGTCCAATATCCAACCCACGCCTCATTGCCAGCTTATAGTCTTTCTTGAATTGTGTAGTGTACTTGACTGTATATTTTGCGTTTCTCATGCTTTCAGTTCTGCGAAAAGTTCATCCAGATCAGTATACCCTTTCACCGCCGAATCTTTCGCAATCCTTTCCGCCTCCAGCATGGCGGCAGCCGTCTCGCTGGTTGGCTGGTTGAGAGAAACCTCAAAAGGAATCCTCCCCTCACGGAGAGACTGGCGGACAAAAATATTAAACGCTGTTGTCAGGTTCATGCCGAGTTCCCCAAACAGCCTGTCAGCCTGCGCTTTCAGGTCTGAATCCATGCGGATACTGATGTTTGTAGTTGAGCCGGCCATATAATCATCTCCTTTCCCGATGATTACAGTATATGCTATCTGCACAAAAAATGCAATGTTTTGCACGAAGAATTAACAGCAAACTGCTTTTTAAATTAACTAAAATCCCTCGTCAGAAGCCCATCCTCCGTCAACAATTCCTCCACCGTCCGAAGTCCCAATTCCTCCAATACCTTCCGCACATAAGGATTTTCCAGGGGCGTCCGAAACTTTGCATTACAGCCGTATGCGTCCACATGCTTCGTCCCCTCCTCCACATTCAAAACCGCCTTCGGGCCTCCCACACAGCCACCCGCGCAGCCCATCCCTTCAAAGAAATTCGCCTCCGTCCTGCCCTCTTTGATTCTCTGAATCATTTCCATACACGCCTTCGGGCCGTCAGCCTGCTCGGAATGAACACGGATACTCCGGTCAGGCCGTAGCTGGTCCACCATCTCTGCCACAGCCTGGCTCACCCCTCCTGTCCTGGCATAGAGCCTTCCTGCCTTGGAGGCATGCTCCTTTTCGGCGTCTGCAAGCTCGTCCGGATGAATATCTGCCGCATCAAAGATATCCTGTACCTCCTGAAAAGTAAGTACATAATCCACAGCATCCCTGATATCCGGTTCTTTTGCCTCCTGCTTCTTGGCAAGACAGGGCCCCGCGAACACTGTGACCGCATCCGGATGGAGCCTCTTAATCATACGCCCGCAGGCAATCATCGGAGACACAGCAGCCGGTACATGGGGCATCAATTCATGAAAAATCTTCCGAATCATGGCAATCCAGACCGGACAACAACAGCTTGTCAACTGATAATCCCCTCTCTGCTGCACATGCTGGTCAAACTCCAACGCCTCCTTGAGAGTAAGGATGTCCGCAAAAAGCGCAACCTCCACCATACCGGTAAAGCCCAGGGCCTTAAAAGCCGTGCGCAGTTTTCCAGGCGTAACCCTGTCGCTAAACTGCCCCATAAATGCAGGGGCGACCATCATATAGACCGGCCCCTTCGCCTCCCTTACCGCCTTCATCGCCGGAATTGCATCTTTACTTGCCGCCAGGTTCCCGTTCTTACAGGCTTCGATACAGGCTTCACAGCCTGCACACAGAGAGGCATTAATCTTGAGTTTCCCATCCTCTGTCCTCTCGACTGCGTCAAAAATACAACTATTTCTGCACGCCTGATCATAGGCGCATTTCTCGCACTCCTTAATTTGCAAAACAGGCGCATATTTCTCCGGATGAAGAAGGCAATCCAGATGAAAAGGGTCGTATTCTTTTGGCAGCGTCTCATCCCCTGAAGTCTGCCTTATCAGCAACTCCCGATAAAGCTGGTCAAAGCTTTTCCTATTCTTACCGTTCATTTCCGTCTATCCTGTCAACCTTCAGTGACACTCCCTCTATCTTCACAATGTTTTTCTGCGGCTCACGATTCTTCTTCTCCTTTTCCTTCTGCTGCTCTGCTTTTCGCCTGGCTGCGTAGAGATTCCCTGGGAGAAGGTCCAGCTTCAATTCCTTCATAAATTCTACATACTCCTTTCAGCAAGATCGTTTCCTTGCTAATAGTATGCATATTCTGGATAAATTTATACCTGTGAAATGTCTGCCGCCGGCTGGACGTCATCAATGACGGAATAGGCCGCGGTAACCGGAATACCTGCTTCTTTTATCCTTCCTGACAATCCGCCACACAGCGAATTTTCCTGACGTTACTGCTACCGGAAGTCCGCCAGGCGCCATAATCCATTGACTGGCAATATACAGATTTTTTACGCCCTTTATGATTCCTTTCACCCGAAAAGACTTTACACCTTTTCTCGTAATAAAGCCCATATATGCTCCATGATATGCGTTACAGTAACGTTCGTAAGTAATCGGCGTCCAACAATCAAGAAATTCTAAACATCCCTGAAGCCTGGGAAACTGCATAAGCAAGCGTTCCTCTATTGCATTTACCACCTCTTTTTTCCGGTTTTCATATTCCTCTTTTTTAAGCCCTTTCCAGTATATGTATTCCTTATCAAATTGAGGGACATTTACTTGAAGCACCATTTTCCCCGCTGGTGCAAATCCAAGTTCATATTCATAACTTTTCACTGAAATTCTCTCCACTTTCTTTCCCCCTATTTCAAAAGGAGGGCAGTCGAAAAAAATAGTTCCTTTCCCCTCATATGCTTCCTGATCCACCGCAAATGCTGCCTGGACTGCACTAAAAAGAGGATATTTTTCCTTATCTTCATAACAGGATCGCCATTTTGCATCCATATACTTTTTTCCAATTAAATTACCAAACATTTCCATAGTATCAACTGATGAAATAACATAATCTGCCAACACCGTTTTCTTATCCGATTTTTCAATCCCTATTGCTTTTCTGTTTTTTATCAGAATCCGTAAAACCGGCGCATTGCAGTATAAATTGCCTCCCAACTGCTGAAATCGTTTCACCATGCGATTTGCCATGGCTAAAGAACCACCCTTTGGTATTTCGCCGTTGCCAGATGTAATACTTGCATAAGAAACGAGAAATGAACTTGCGACATATTCTTTGGGCAGGTAATCTGTAAACAACGCTTTCAATACAGGATGCTTAAACCGCCCTGACATCTCATTTAAATCAATAGAGCCATATTCCTTCATCACTTTTGGCATATCCGCCATCAAAGCACCCATATGTATATAATCCGCGATTCCCATAGCATCCATAGGTTTTTCGGCTGGAATTTCACATTCCGCTGCGTATTTTACATGCTTCACAAATTTTTCTATTTCCTTTTCATCTTCTGGGGACAATTCGAGAAGTTCTGCCCTCGTCCTCTCCAAATCCTTCCACAGTGTTACCTGTGAGTCCCCTTTGACGCTCGTGTAAAAGCTGTCACAGTCTGCAAATTCTGTATTTTTGTCTAATGCGCCCACTGTTTCCCATACCTTATAAAGATCTGTCCCCTTTTTTGTTCCGGTAAGCCAATGGATACAATTATCAATATGACAGTCTTTCCGATTCCACCCCATACATTGCCCGCCGGCAATGGGATTTTTTTCATAAATATCCACGTCATAGCCTGCCAGCTTTCCATAGATCCCTGCCGACAGTCCGGCAATGCCGCCGCCTACAATTACGATTTTCTTTTTGCTTTCACCCATTGATTTCCTCCATAATTAAATCTGTTCTTTAGCATTTCGCAGCATATCTACCATCCACTCAGGTTCCGGTAATGGAATTTCCGGACGCAAAGCATACTGCTCCATAATTCCATGTACCGCGCACCAGTACATATTTGACAATGACATTACATCTCCCTTCCGAATACTTCCGTCTTTCTGCCCTGCTTCCACCCAATTTTGACAAAATATAATGGTATCTACCGAGGCTGCCAGCCTACGAAGCTTCTCAGGTATATCTTCAGCCCTCACCACATGCCCCATAAATATAAACATTTTTGCAATAAAAGGATTTTTTTCCACCTCCAAAAATATTATTTTTGTGAATTGATAAAAAAAATCCAGACCATTTTTTGCCTCAATCTGCATTGGCATACGCATCCCTTCCAACCCGATATTCACCAATTCTTCTAACAAAATTTCCTTTGTTGGGAAATAGTGAAACAGCAGCCCTTCACTAATCCCTGCCCGTCTGGATATTTGATTTGTTTTCGTTCCATAGTATCCCCGTTCTATGAATAAATCCAACGTAGCTTGAATAATTTGATTTTTTCTGGCTTCCTTTTGTTCTTTCCTTGTCATATTTCATCTCCTCCAATGGATAGGTGCAATTTAACATTAACACGGTCAACGGAAAATTTATAGAGTGATTTACTCAACGAAATTTCCATTATCAAACATGGCTTACAAAATAAACGGCTATCCATAGCGGACAGCCGTTTATACTTCATGCCTTATTCAGTTATTGTTTTTTTACGCTTCCTGTATATAGCCGCGGAAATCACACCGATACATGCCGCAATCGAGACCACATAGATTACCGTCTGATTCGCGTCGCCGGTCTTTACGCCCTGAACACGGCTTCCCTTCAAATCTCGGTTCTTATCATATTGGTCTTTCGCGGTACTGCCGCCTATATCTATTGAACCTCCTGAGTCCCCATCTCCATCGCCTTCATCATCCTTGCCTGGCGGGGTGGGAATCTCCGGTCCTGCCGGTTCGTCCTGCTCTGGAATCCAAGTCTCCCTGTTGGGTGCTTCGGCATCTCCCCATCCTCGAACAACCAAAAGTGCATCCTCGGCATTAGCTAGCTTGACTTCTGAAAGCTCCACAGCCTTGCCGTCTGAACCCTTCATGGATATCTTTCCGATATTAAGCGTGTCATCATTTTCAAAGAGTGTACTGTTATCCTTATTAAAAGGTATCTCCTTCGTTCCTGCAATGTAAATATTCAATGTATTATGATAGCGAGACTCGTATACCTTTGCCCACTCTTTAACTTTCCCACTAAACTGAATCTGTGGTTCACCGACCACCTCCTTGGGAGTTACCTCAAGCTTTAAACTTAATGTACCAATCTCCTCCTTCGCAGCATTGGGGATATACAGATCTACGGAATACTCCGTCTTATCTTCATTGGGAGTGCAGGTAACACCTATCTCTTTTGTTGTTTCTTCAGCGGATACCCGCAGCGGCAGCATTGCGATAAATGCGAACACTGCCATTATCATACCTACTCTATATTTCTTCATGTTCTACTCCTTTTATCGCTTTATTTCTTCGTGCCACTCAATGTTATATCCGGAAGCGATGTCGGATATTTTTCAAATATACAGTCGCTCACCAGCCGCTGACCTTGATTGGTAGTCGCTTCGTCCACACGGTATAGCTCTGCCCGCACTTCTTTCAATCCGGTATTCACATCCCCTGGTGCAATCCAGTAGATCCATGTTCCGTCATAGACATTCTGAAGATCGCCGCCTGACTCATCCACATCCGAGAAAAGTACCTGATATGCTTTCAGCTTACCTTCCTGATCCCTGCCGCCAACAATATTTCCGGCCTGGTCGTACAGGATTACCACATTGTATGCAGAGTTTCCTTTGTATCTTCCGGTAAATACGATAGAACCTGCCGGAATTACATCTTCTTCCTTATCTCCATACTTATAATCCGCTGCCAGCTTGCCGATTGCTGCCGTTTTGTCCTCTGTTTTGCGGAATTCCACATCATCTCCTGTTTTGCTCAATACATCCAACTCAGATATGGAAATCTTGGCGTCTTGCTGATTCTTAATCGACAGCTTCACCGCAGAAGTCTGGTACAAGGCAATATTAGTGCTGCCCTTGACGCCAAAGTTTACCGTATGAACCCCTGTCTTTCCAAAGCTTCCGCTTGCCGCCTCAACCCATTCATTCTGGTCATTGCGGACAGAGATACTGTAATCCTTAATTGGCGTCCCTTCATTCACGGTGTACTGGAATCCGGATATTGTAACCGTCTGATTCAGTTCAATCACAACTTCTGCATTTACTCCGGCTTCTCCTGTATATGTAGTTTCTGTTTTATTGTCAACTGCCGCATTAATAGGCGCTTCCGCTTCCGGCAGACACGGATCCCATTCGTCTGCTTTATCAACAGGTATACTGCTTATGGCTTTCATATCATTGGTGCTGACACTCCAGTGGGTCTTGTCAATATTACCCTTATGGCTGATCTTAACCGGCTCTAAACGCTTCACGGCAGAACGGTTCAGATGTTGGTCAATCACTGTAACCTCATAAGTCACTACACGATTGTTCATTGTGGTAATCGTATCTGTGAATTCGTTTCCGGTAGAAAAACCAGCTACTTCCTTTTCTTCCTCTCCGTTTGAGGTAATACAGCGTACAACCTCATATCCAAGGACATCCTCCGGATTCAGCGTAGACGTAAGCTTCAAGTTCACTTTATTCGCTGCATTCGGGTCCACAACTGCCGTTGTATCACTGCCTACTGCCTCTACCGTCCCATCCGTGCCAAGTACACTGGCATGGCCGTTACGGTATACTCTGGACTCATCATTTACATAGTAGATCGCCCTCGTCTCCTTCGGGAACTGCCCCGCGTAGCTGATGGTCTCTGCATCCGGAGTCATGCCCCAACGCTCGAAGAATTCAAGAATATCCTTCTGTGCCGCTGCGCAGGCAAGACGCATCAAATCCTGATCCTTATCTCCGCAAAGCGTCATAACCTTATCACCAGGCGTCGGCGCTTTCGACGGATTTCTGGAATATGTATCCACCCTCGCAAAGAACAGATTTTCAAGCTGCTGGCTATAATCCGGATATGTCTTAAAGTTCAATCCACTGTCATACGCCAGATGTAACTGCCAATACATACCCAACTGTGTAAATACATTCGTAGCCCTTCCCTTTGTTCCTGAAGTCACCTTCTCGTATACATTCGAATACTGGAAACGCACGGAATCATTCGTATCTTTTGCCTGGGCAAGTACTGAAAAGTAGTTATTCGTAATCTCTGCAATTGCATAAGTACCCTGGTTGATACAATGGCCGATCTCATGGGCAATTCCCCATCCATAATACTGGCCACTCTGATACTGACCGTTCTCATCCGCCTGTACGGTTACACCCTTCATCATTGCCGGAGCTGAGCCCCATTCAATACCGATATGGTTACCAGATGCATACATAAACGCTCCCGCAAACATAGTCTGATAACGGATATTCAAATGGTTTGCCGGGAAACGGTCTTTTACATCCTGAGCCGCATCATTCAGTCCCTTGTGCTGGTAGAACAGATACATCATGTTCTCCATTGCTTCCATAGAGGTTACCAGATTCTTCGCCCTATCCTCTACGCTGCCAGTTCCGCAGCCTGCAAGAATCTGCTGTGCAGGAAGGGAGAACATCATCTTATCCAACATAATATCAGAAGCCCCAAGGATACAGTCTGCCGCTTTATAATCATACTGTACCAGCTTGTTCTCGGAGTTCTTATGCACTTCATCATGCTTCTTCTCAATCTCAGCTACATATGCCTGCAACTCCTCAATATATGCTACCGCCCTTTTCTGGCGTTCTTCCGCGCTCTGGGCATCCATTTTTTTATAGAGATCCAGTACCGGTACCTGTACTCCGCCGCTTACACGCACGGCATATTTGTCATTTGCATTATTGCCTGTATACTGGATATACAATGCTCCTCCGGCCTCCGCATTCTGTGACCAGAGCTTTGGAATAGTAATGTCATTCTTTCCAATCTTAAGCGTTGCCACTACTTTGAACATAGACGCTGCTTCTGAGTGGTACTGGGTGCTTACCAACTGAAGATTCGTACTATCGCCGGTACGCCTGGTATTGTGCCCCACATAGACCGTAATCTCCTCGCCTGCCGCTGCCGTCACTCCAAGAGGCTGCCATGCATTCAGGCCGCCGAATCCGCGTCCCACATCCTTCGTATTAATAGTGTTATAGATTTCTACGGTTTTTGTCAGATTCCCGTCCTTTAATATCTCCTCTGCGGTATCAAGCTCTCGATTCAGATAATCCTTATCCGGATGGTATTCCTTGCTGATTGGATCTACCGTATCAATCCTTACTCTCAGCTCGTTAATCGTCTCCTGAGTTACATCCTCCCTAAGCTCTGTGTGAAGATCATTCGTGTAGAGTGCCATAATCTCCTCCTCCAGAGAGTCATATTCATAGAAATATACCTCTGCAACAGAGATGGTGCCGTTCACGTAAGAACGTGCCAACGCAAATTGTATCTTCTTTGCCTCAATCGGCTCTGAGAACCGAAGGATATAGTAGGTTCGTCCATCTGAATCCGTTTTTCTCTGAACCCGAATACTGCTTCTTGAAATCGCATGGGCCTTTCCGTCGGCATCCCAATACTGCGCCTGGGCATAACCATAGCTCTGGCTCTGAGGAGACACCTCCTGCAAAGCGATACGGTCCATCTTATAAACCTTGTCAAATTCATATGTAATACCATGGACTCCCATCGGATTGAATCCGCCTCCATCCCAGGTATTCATAAAATAATGTGACATCGGGTTATTGTCTACCGTTCCCCATGCTGTATTGGTTTCCGTATCTAGCAGGCTGTCCTGCATAGCTCCCTTTACAATCGTTGCACTAATAATGTGCTCGCTGACTTTGCCGTTCTCTGCCCGATTCAGTAGCTTGTACTTCGGCATCTGTGCCGGCTCCTGATTCGTAGTTTCCGCTACACTAACCTTTGAAGGTTTACCCTCTCCAATCTCGTTCACGCCTGTCACATAGATCTCATACTTTGTCTGATCCTTCAAACCGGAAATCGTATATTTGCTGTCCTTTATTCCTTCGTCCTTGGCATACTCCTGTGTACCGGCTTCCCTGTAATATACATTAAAGTAATCCGTATCCTTCATATTCTTCCAGGACACGTCAATCGCTTTATATTTACCAACCGCATTTACATAATCCGGCGCATCCGGTACTTTGTCCACCTTAGGAGTAACTGTAATAGGATTACTGTATCCGCTTTTCCATGCCCCGTTGACCGACTGTACGCTTACTGTGTATGTTGAACCATTCTTAAGCTTACCCTGGCACAGTGATGATACGGCAAGAGAAGTTCCTCTTACAGATACAACCTCATTTACAATTTTTTCTGTTCCGCCTTCTTCAATCGGCCCTTCAATCTGCACTTCATATCCAGTTATGTTGTCACATTTATCCCATGACACAACAAAGGTCTTGTTCCCTTCCACTGCCGTAACATTCTGAGGGATGTCTCTGTCAGGCTCCGGAATCCTTTTATCCATGCCGTTCACAAACTCTACCCTGGAAATCTCTGCAAGATTGTTATTCTTTGTGCCCGTAATCGTAAAGACAACTCTCTTTATAGCAATCTGGCTTCCCAGATTAATAGTGATATTTCCATATATGTCCTTATCAGTCGTCACCGCCTCATTGGTCAGCAATAGATGTACATCCTGATCTCTGACAATAGACACCGGAAATACCTTTTCCTGGTTTCCGTCTTTCTCGTCTATATAAGTAATCTCAACGACTCCTTCTTCAATCGGATTCTCCTCTTTGGAATCAATAACAATTCCATCTGTCCTGACTCCGTCTGCAAAGGTAAACTCCACAGAAACCGGATTATCCGCAAGGGTTCCGCCGGCTGGTCTTAACTCTACGCCTCCCTCACCTGTTGACAGGTTCTTTAAGTCACCCACAACAATCGTATTCTCACCGGCACTATGTGAAATAGCGGAGGCAGGTACGTTAGTCTCTATGCTGGCTCCGGCATACGGCGGAACCTCATCACTCCTGAAATATCCCTGCACAAAAAAGTTCAAGTCTGCAAGATCAACCTTACCGTCCATATTCAGGTCCTCAGGCTTCGCGCCTTCCTCCTCCGGTTTCACAGAATCAATCATATCAATAAGCTGCTCCTTATCTGCGTCGTTAATCTCACCATCACCATTCACATCACCAATCCGGAGGGCTCCCGGCTGCTTTTCACCTTCTTTATATGCAAATCCGCCCAGAAAACTGGTTGAATAGGTCAGCTTATATGCCATAGCCTCCACTTCAATATCACGGACACGGGTACGGTACCCCGGCGCTGAGATTGACAGCGTATACGTGCCCTTTTCAAGCCCTTCAAACGTAACTCCGTCCTGCAGCTTGTCACCTTGCAGGCCGCTAAGCGTAATCTTTCTCGGCTCGCTCGTATAAGGCACATTCTTGCCTGCCAAATTAACGGTAAATGTGATATCCTTCTTAAAGTCCAAAGCCTGCATAATGTACACGTCAACCTGGCCTTTGACATCACCAACCGCCGGCGCAACATCTTGTTCTTCCTCTGATATCAAATCAATCTCGTCAGAACCGCCCTCGCCTGGTTCCGTTGGAGGTACCGTATTCGGAGGTGCCACTTGATTGCCTCCGGCGCCTCCATTCTTATCTGCATCATCACCGCCGGTTCCTCCGTTCTCCTGCGTTGTATCCGTCGGATTGCCACCCGGCGTATTATTGTCCGGCGTGGTTCCTTCCACCTCGCCAGACCCTCCCTCTGCCGGCACACCGGTATCAGGCTCAGTCGCAAAACTCTGCATACAGGGCGCTAATACTAATACTGCTGCCAGCATAAATGAAACTATCCGCTTCATGCTTCTCTCCTTTCCCTTACTCCCCTTATTTTCCCTTGTCAGACAAGGTATATCTGCCGGTTCGTCAGGGCAAATTCCCACCCTAATTCTCCAAGTATAAATATAACATATTTATCGTCTTGGCATCAACATAAATTAACGTTAAATTTTACAATTTTATTAATTTTTTGTAAATTATGGATACTGTTTGGACAAACCACAATATATAGTATGCAATCAAAAAAAGGCCGGATATTCCGGCCATATATTTCTTAAGACTATCTGTAATTATACCGCCCTGTTGACTTCTCAAGATGCTCTCTCATGGCGTCGGAAGCCCCTTTTGCGTCCTTCGCCAGAATCAGCCCATACACCTTCTGATGCTCATCATAGATATCCCGAAGCTGCCACTCATCCACCATGCCGCTGCCACTGACATGGCGCATAAGGTTGCTGATGGTCTGAATCATGCTGTAAATTACGGGATTGCCTGAACACTCCGCAATGCAGATATGAAACTCCAGGTCCTGATTCAAAAATTCTTTAAAGTCCTTCTCCACATAAGCCTTATGAAGCCTGTGGGAAATCTCATACAGCTTACCCATATTTTCCTCATCCATGCAGCCCGCCGCCAGATAAGCCGCCTTCACCTCCAGAAGATTGCGCACCTCCACAATACTGTCAATTTGGCTTCCATTTAAAAATAAAGACCAGGACAGAGGGACAATAAAAAAACTTGCCTCATGGTTGCTGATATAGGTTCCCTGTCCGGGACGGATATCAATCATCCCCAGAACCTCCAGCACCTTAAGAGCCTCTCGGATTGCCGAACGCCCCACGTTCATCTTGGAGGCCAGGACGCGGTCCGATTCAATCTTATCGCCCTTTTTCAGCCGCTTTTCAAAAATCTGCTCTGCAAAATACATAGTCAGCCGGTTCACCAGATGGTTGATGCTGCCCTTCTTCGTATTCCCCACCGGATCGGCTGACGGGTCGTCCGACAGGAGAACAGGAAGCTTCTCGGCAAATTCCTCCGGCGGAATGGAAAACAGCATCGAATCAATACCCAGGCTTTCCGACACAGCGAATATTACCTCGTTCATCCTTGCCCCATCCTTGGACTCAAGATTCGAGTAAGTTGCAATGCTCATGGACGGCTTTTTGTCCCCAGAGGGAAGAAAGCGCTCAATAAACTCCTTCTGGGTGAGTCTGAGCGCATTTCTCAACAAGCGGAGATTCTCCTTTTTATTTGCCGGATTCATTCCTGTCATATACCTCTCCATTTCCAAATATGCTGCCCTGCCATATTTTACGGCAAGACAGCATATTGTCATTTTATAGACCTATCTTGTAAGCAAATCCTTCGCAAGCTCTGTCATTACAACAGATGCCTTTGCGAAATCACTGTATTTCGTAAACTCTACCGGACAGTGGCTTCTACCCTCTTTACTCGGAACAAACAGCATCACCGTCGGAATTACCTGGCCGATTTCCAGTGCGTCATGGCCTGCGCCGCTTGGCAGCTTCTTGTAGCTGTAACCTCTTGCTTTGCAGCTTTCCTCCATGATGTTCAGCATCTCCTCGGACAGCCATACCGGCGTAATCACCAGCTTAGTGTCAATCTCGTAGCTTCCGCCCATGTCTTGTACTTCTCTGTCAAGGGCTGCACGGATTCTGTTGGCAATGTCGTTGATATTGTCATTGTTCTTGGAACGGATATCTACTGTGAACTCTACCTTCTCGGCAACGATATTCATTCCGCCCGGCGTGGTGCGGATAAAGCCTGTGGTAGCTACGGTTCCGTCAGCTTTCTCACGAGCCCAGTCCGGAATCTTGGAGATTACTTTTGTCGCCGCGTCTACTGCATCCATACGCATATCCATCGGAGTGGTTCCCGCATGGTCAGCCCTTCCGTGAACCGTTACCATGTAACGCTGGATACCAACGATACAGTCAACCAGTCCAAGCTCGATGTTCTCAGCGTCAAGCACCGGTCCCTGCTCGATATGTAACTCAAGGAATCTGCCGATCTTATCAACATCCCACTTGGCGTCCTCAATCTTCTCCGGATCAAGTCCGTACTCTTTCATTGCGTCATAGATTGTAACGCCGTTGGTGTCCGCAAAATTCTTGCAGTATTCTACGTCTCTGTTGCCAAGCATTGCGCCAGACCCAAAGTAGCCTGTTCCGAAACGCATACCCTCCTCGTCACAGAAGCCAACCGCAACGAAATCTCTCTTAGGGGTAACCCCCTCCTCCTTCAACTGTCTTGCAACCTCGATTGCACAAACCGCGCCTGCAATACCGTCGAAATCGCCTCCGTTCACTACCGAATCAAAATGTGAACCCATCATAACGCACGGTTCATCCGGATTCGTTCCCTTCATCACTCCGATAACATTTCCCGCTGCGTCTTCTCTTACCTCAAGTCCGGCTTCCTCCATGATCTTCTTGAGATAATTCACCGCGCCTCTTGCCTCCGGAGTAAACGGAAGCCTTGTACAGCCGTCTCCCGGTGTGGCTGTAAACTGCTTCAGACTCTCCAGATCCTTCGCTATTCTGCCTGTAATCTCCTCAATCGCCATAATGATATTCTCCTTTCATTTTATTTCTTTGGCTTTATTATAAATGTTTTTACCGGCGAATACAACATGGCAGCCACCATAATTACAAATCCCACCAGACAAATCGTATCATTTGCGCTGCCAAGACCTGCCAGTATGATGAAAAACGCTACCATAATCACGATAAAAGCGATTGTAAGCCCGCCTTCTTTTGTTTGAAAAAAACTTTTCTTCTCCATAATCTCACAGACTCTCCTTCCTACTAGACTGCCACCAGCATAAACAGGATTGCACCGATTACAATTGTGGTCGGCACCGTCAGCGCGATAATCTTCTTAAGAACCTCGCCCTCTCTGCCGAGAATGCTTGCCGTCGTCGTTCCAAGAATAATCTTACTTGGGCTGACCGCGCTTCCGATTGCACCGCCTGCCGACTGAGCGCCCAGGATTGCCGACGGATCTACGTTCAGCAGATTTGCCGTAGTCATCTGGAATCCGCCGAACAGGATGTTAGAGCTCATATTACTTCCCGTCATAAAGGTTCCCAGAAGCCCTACGAACGGCGCCAGGATGACATAGACCTTCCCAAGCACATTCGCAATTCCGTTTGCAAGCACCACGGTCTGTCCGGTTCCGTCCATGATCTTAGACATGATGACCAGACCAATGACTGCGATTCCGGACGGCATAGTCATGGAAACAGATTTAACGAAAATCCGCTTCACTCCGCCTTCGCGAATCCAGCCGTGCTTCTTATAGTAAAGGAGTCCGATGATTGCTGATATGAACAGGAACATACTGGCATGAGTAAACGGCGTAAACGGTGAAAAGCTCTCTACCGCCGCGTTCACATGTCCATATCCCGTTGAAGTCTCCGGAAACGACAAACCAAATGATATCTGTCCTAACAATGCATTGACTGGCTTTACCAGAAGCACGATAAGCGTAAGGGCCGAAAGCAGGAAGTAAGGCACGAATGCCTGAATCAGACTCATATCCGACGGCGCCTCGCTTCCGCCCGCCTGCTCCTCGAACTCACGGTTCATAATCGGGCTGTCAGCGATACTCCATTCTTCATTGTACATCTTAATCCTTCCAAGCAGCAGGATTACAATCAATGAAACACATGCCGGCACGAAACAGCATATGGTGGTGTTGACCTGGCTTAACAGAAGCTCTCCGCCTCCCTGGATGACCGCCATAAGAGCTACCGCCGGAAGCCCCTTCTTAAGCGCCTTGCCCTTGCCGTAGAACCAGCAGGTGGCAAACCCGCCAATGGCGTTCCAGAACCAGATAAACGCTGCCGTCCACATTGCCGTCACCAGATACTCCTTGCTGCCGGCCGTAAGCCCCGCCGACATTGCAAGGGAATCCCATGCCGCGCCAAGGGTTCCGAAGGTGTTGCCCCACGCCTGGCCAAGAAGCGGGATGATAACCGCCCACAAAGGCTTCACGCCGATACCTATAAGAAGCGGCGCGCCCACGGCAACCGGAACTCCAAAGCCTGTAATTCCCTGAAGAAAGCTTTCAAATATCCACCCCATCGCAAGCACCAGAAGCAGCTCGTTAGGCAATAGCTTCCTCATGCCGTTGCGGATAACGAGAAACGCCTTTGCCTCGTCGCCCACCTGATACATCAGGATTGCCGTCCAGACTATAATCAGGATAATTAAGGCGTTCCACACTCCCTTAGCGCTCTCCGCCGCAATCAGCCGGATATTCGCCTTGAAGAATACAAGACCTGTAAAAATCGTGATCATAAGTCCCACCGGTGCAGCCTCCGTTGCACCCCAGTTAAATTTTATCATTAAAATTAACAGTACGATAATAGGCAGAAATGCCATTATCCACATAAACAGATTAATTGGTATATTCATGTTCCCTCTCCTCGACTACTCATATACTATGTAATTCACTATTTAAAATGGGACAGCGGGCCGAGGCTGGTCTTTTTGAATCAAGACCGGTCTTTCCCCGCCCCGCCTGTGTTCCCAAATCATTCTATGAGTGTATTACAGTTCCAGTCTCTCCGGCGATTCCTGCCGCCGCCTTGTCAAGCAGCGTAATCAGGGCGCGCCTGCCTTCTCCTGACTGCGCAAAACGGATTGCCGCCTCAACCTTTGGAAGCATAGAGCCCTTCGCAAACTGTTCCTGAGCAATATATTCTTTTGCCTGGTCTACCGTGAGGTCTGATAACCACTCCTGGTTTTCCTTCCCCCAGTTGATGGCAACCTTCTCTACCGCCGTCAGAATAATCAGATGGTCCGCGCCAAGCTGAGACGCCAGAAGGCTGCTGGCATTGTCCTTGTCAATCACTGCGTTGACGCCTACAAGCCGTCCCTCCTCGTCGCTGATTACAGGAATCCCGCCGCCGCCGCAGGTGATTACAATATGCCCTGCGCCAACCAGCGTCTTGATGGTCTCAAGCTCGCGAATTCTTTTCGGCATCGGGGAAGCCACCACGATGCGGTAGCCCCTTCCGGCGTCCTCCATGCAGCGGATCCCGTTTTTCTCGTTCTCCTGCGCTTCTTCTTCTGTCAGGAATCTTCCAATCGGCTTCGTAGGATTCTCGAATGCCGGATCATTCTTGTCTACCTCCACCTGTGACAGGATGGTAGAAACCTTGCCGTCAATGTTACGGCTCAGCAGCTCATATTTAATTGCATTTTGCAGGTCGATTCCGATATACCCCTGGCTCATTGCCACGCTGGTAGGAAGGGGAACCTGCTTATAATTCTGCTGCATTACAATCAGGTTATCCATCGCATTCTGAATCATGCCGACCTGGGGGCCGTTGCCGTGAGTGATGATAATATCCAAGCCCTGCTGTGCAAGGTCTACGATCACCTTCGCGGTCTTTGCAACGGCTTCCTTCTGTTCCTCTATATCTTTGCCAAGGGCGTTTCCGCCCAAAGCAATGACAACTTTCTTCTTATCCATAAGATATCTCCTATTCTGCTTATGCTTCAAAGCCAAGCTTCTTAGCGTAAGCCTTCACAGCCTTCTCGAAGCACTCGATTGGCGGATGTACGGTGCCTGCGCCAATCTGTCCTCTGCCTGCTACCTTGTTGGCAATACCTGTGTTGATGACAGGAGTGATTCCCTTCTCTACGACCAGCCTTGCGTCAATACCCAGGCAGATTCCCTGGAAATTCCATGTCGGAACCGTAAAGTTCGGGTTTCTGTCGATACAGATCTCCGTCATCTCGTTGCTGGTGCGAAGGGCGTCCTCATAGCCGCCGGCGCCTACGAATCTCGTTACTGCCGGCGCTGCGATCATAGCCATACCGCCCACGCCAAAGGTCTCTGTGATTGCGCTGTCTCCCATATCCGGACACGCATCCTCAGCGTCATAACCTGTGAAGTAGAGTCCCTGAGGTGTATTTACCGGACCTGTGAACCACTCGTCGCCCATGCCTGCGATTCGGATACCAAATTCATAACCGTTCCGGCACATAGCGGTAACGATGGTGCCGTCCGCATCCTTTCTTGCGTCGTCCATAACAGCCTTTCCTGTTGCCATCATGATATTTAAGAAGAACTGGTCTGTGTCAGCCAAGAACTTAATCACGTCGTAACGGTCCTTCTCGTCCATCTCCATGGCTGTGATAATCGGCGCTACCTCTTTTAAGAATGCCAGAGACGCGGCGATATTTCTCTGATGGAACTCGTCTCCCATTGCTACGGCTTTGGCAATCAACGGATTGATTGCAAGGCCATTCTCCATAGAGCGAAGCGCCCTTCCAAGCGTCGGGCCAAGAACGTCTCTCATCCAGCGCAGGCGGTTTACCACTTCCTCGTCGTATGCGCCAAAACGAAGAACTTTACCGATACCTTCATTCATGGTACAGTATGCCTTGTTGCCGCCTGTCTCGTTCTCTACTACAAAGACTGCCATGTTCGGAGATGTGATACCTCCCATGGGGCCTACCGCGTTACAGTGGTGGCATGGGATGAACTTAATCTCTCCGCCCTCCAGCATCCTTCTTGCTTCTTCCTCTGTATCCGCCCACTCCTCGAACATTACCGCGCCGACACAAGAGCCCTGCATCGGATCTGGCATATTCTCGTAAGCTACCGGCGGGCCTGCGTGAAGGATCACCTTGCCGCCGTTTTCTGCGAACTCCGGAATCACTTCCTTTGCACGTACATTGTCCTTAAGTACCGGCTGGCTTGCAACCACCTTCGCGATAACCGCGCGGTTCAGCTCGTCGATTCCCTCGTAATTTCTCAGGAAGTTCAGAGTCTTAATCAACTCTACATTACCTCCTGCCGGCGGCATCCAGTCGTACTGTACGACCTCGCAGCCGAACTGCTCTACCACCTCCGCGAAGCTCTTAAGGCCGATATTGATAATACGCGGCTTCGCAGACAGAAGCTCACGCAGCTTCTCGGACGGCGCAGCCTTTGTAACCTCTACCACCTTCTTCGGGCGTATCTCCTTTGCCGGCTCGTCGAAGTCTCTGCCAATCGCGCGGATTGCTGTGCGGCAGGCAAGTTTATTGTTTTCACAGACAATTACGCCTGCTTCTTTTAATTTATTTACAGCGTCGTCATAACCCTGATAATCTCTCCTGGTTCCGCAGACAGTAGCGATAAAGAATACCTTTCTTCCCGCTGCGTCCGCTTTCGCCTGAAGCTCCTTGATAGTCGGAATCAGAGAGCCGGCCATATCCGCATGTGAGCCGTATCCAAGCATGATGTCAAGAAGCACTACGCCTGTGGACTCGTCGTCTACCGCCTCCTGCATACACTCGATCCGCTTTGCAGGGTCAATCATCGGATGAGGCTTGCCCTGTGTATAAGCATCGTCTCCTAAGTCAACCACTACGTTGCCGTCCAACTGAAGCATATAGCCTTCGATATCCTCCGGCGGAACTTCACAGTTCATGGCATCCTTGATGAGCATCGCCGCCTCATTTGCAAGGGTTCCGCCTGAATAGTATGCCTTGATGGTCTTCTTATCCTCTGCCTTGTAGAAGGTGGACTCGTCAAGCTCAATCTCTGCCTCCGGTACATCCTTGCCGCGAACCAGGCTTACAGCCAGACGCGCCGCCTCATCCAGAGTGTACGCATGATAGAAGTTCTCCTCATGATACTCCGGCTTCTCGCCTACGAACAGGGTAACCACCGGCTTACTGAAGTCAGACAGCCTGTCGGAGATCATATCCCTTACCTCCTTTGCCGGCGGCTTGGAAACGATTACCAGTACCTTCACAGCGTCGTCGTCCTCCATGGCGTCAATCATGTCCATCATGGTGATTCCGCCAATCTTTGCATTCAGGTCACGTCCGCCGATACCGATTGCGTTGGTCACGCCCTCGCCCAGTCTGTCAATGATGGTGGTCAATTCCTGGATACCTGTTCCTGACGCGCCAATGATTCCGATAGAGCCGGGCGCTACGTTGTTGGTAAATGCAACCGGCACGCTCTGGATAATTCCGGTTCCGCAGTCAGGGCCCATAACTGCAAGCCCCTTCGCATGAGCCTTCTCCTTTAACGCCTTCTCGTCCTCAATCGTTACGTTATCGCTGAACATGAATACATTCAGGCCCTCGTCCAATGCGCGGTCAGCCTCCAGCGCGGCATATGCCCCAGGAATGGAGATAACTGCAAGGTTCGCCTCCGGCATCTTCGCAAGCGCCTTGTCCCAGGACTTCACGCTCTCTGTACCCTTCTTTCCTTCGCTTGCAGCGGACTGCTTCTTAAGGAATACTTCTACCTGCTCCATAATGGTATCTAACAGGCTATCGTCGTCGATGTCCGCAACGACTACCATATCGTTGGCGCTGGCGCTCATAAGCTCATCCGTATCAAGGCCACTCTGCTTAAAGATGTCCTTGTTTGCCGGAGTCGCCATCATAATGGAAACCTTCTTTACTCCCTCGATTGTAGAAATCTCATTGGTCAGAAGCATGAGAACTACCGAGTCCTGATAACTTCCTTTTTTAACAACTGTTTTTAACATGTTTTTTCCCTTTCTGAATCAGAAAATTGATTAATCTGCAAATCTGTTCTTGTGGTCATATCTATTGAAATGAACCGCGTCGCCCTTAAGATATTCAACTAACTCGTCAACGACCTCGATTCCGCCT
The DNA here is from genome assembly GCA_910584575.1 of uncultured Dorea sp. GTDB lineage: Bacteria > Bacillota > Clostridia > Lachnospirales > Lachnospiraceae > Sporofaciens. The sequence goes on along the minus strand of CAJUBG010000006.1, from coordinate 47,372 downwards.
GATGCATATGCCTTATCTCTCCTCATAACGGCTCTCTCGCCCGGATAATATACCTTGCCGTAGCCCGGCGCTGCCTTCATCTCGCCAAGCTCGTCGCAGGTCTGGGACATATTCTTCTTAAACTGCTCTGCGCCGCAGAATCTCTCCGGATCCATAACGATAATCATCTGTCCAAGCTCACGCCCCTTTGAACAATCATGGTACATAGAGCTTACATGCTTTCCGAAGGGAACTCCCAGAAGCACGCCGGAGAACACGTCTACCATCATCATCAGGCCGTATCCCTTGGCGCCTGCGATTGGTGTCAGGGCGTTTACTTTATGCGGGTCTGTCACAGGCTCACCGTTCTCGTCTACTGCCCAGTCAGCCGGAATCTGTGCGCCCTGGGAACGCTTGTCAAGAATCTTGCCCCATGCCTGAACGGTAGTAGCCATATCGAATACCACGTTGCGCTCGTCTGCCGTAGGAGCCGCAAATGAGATTGGATTGGTTCCGTAGTACGGCTCTGTTCCGCCGTATGGAACTGCCATGGGGTCGGACTGGCAGAATGTGATTGCCGCAAGACCTGCCTTGGCGCACATCTCTGTGTAGTATCCGATAGAGCCTGTGTGCGAAATGTTCGCCATACCAACGATAGCCACGCCATTTTCTTTTGCGATCTCGATTGCCTTCTCCGTAGCCTTTGTCGCTACCCAGTAACCGATTCCGTTATCTCCGTCCATGATTCCAGAGCAAGGGCCTGTCTGTTTCCATGTAATGTTCGGGTCGTTTGTGATACCGCCCTTCGCAATTCTCTCGCTGTAATACTCCACACGTACTGCACCGTGGGAAGCATACCCTCTCTCATGTGACCACGTAAGAATCTCTGCTGTCTGCTCGGCATGTTCTTCCTTTAAACCTGCCTGCATTAATTTATTTTTCATTAAACCTTTTAATTCATCCCTTGAAAGCTTCATTGTGTCCCCACCATCCTTATATATTTTTTCGCTATGCCCTGGTGCATTTTACAGCGCAACGTCTCTGTTGCAGTCTTTGGAGTAGATGTATGTCAGGACCTCCTCACGTCCCTCGTCACCTACCGCATAGCATGCCTGCGGGCAGTATGCGTCCATGAATACATAGTCGCCCTTCTTAAGCGGCACCCAATCCTCGTCCAGTCTGTACATTGCTTTTCCAGACAGAAATAACATTCCATGCTCCTGTACATGCGTCTCGATATAGCCGTGGGAAGCGCCGATGTGGAACTTGAGAATATGCATATTCATATCAAATCCAAAGTCATCCGTTGGAAGGAAGTTCTGGATATAGCAGTTCTCCATTCCCTCATAGGAAATCCACTCTAACTCATTGGCATTTCCAACGATGGTGTGGGCGCTAAAACCTTCTACCTTCTCATACCTGCGTCTGTACAGGTAAATCTTTGTGTCTGCACTGCTCTTATTCTCGAAAGATACCGGCTTATCCTCTGGTGAGTAAATATACCCGCCCTGTGTAAGCTCGGCTTCTTTATCCCCATTCTTTACCGTAACCTCTCCCTCAATTACATAAAGGAATGTCTCAATCCCGTCTCCGCCGATTCCGTCCTTCTTGCCGCCTGCATGTGCGGTTACGAGATAGTCTGCAAAAGAAGCCCCCATTGCAGGAGAACCAAGAATCGTCACGTCACAATTCACATAACCTGGGATTGCATTCTTTACAAGCCCGTCTGGTTCAAGGAGCACCCAATTCTCCTTCTTGATAATGGAACGTGTCTGCAACAGCTCATCACGGTAGCCAACCTGGTTGTTTAAGTAACTCATTGTTAGTCCCTCACTTTCTTGAAATTAATAAATTAAATAGTTTTTGGTCGTTGTGGTCAACCGGTTTTTATGCATATATTATGACATTTCCAACAGAAAATTTCCATTGACATTTTAGACAAATCTGAACCTTTTATTTTGTCTATTTTAGCAGGAGATTTCTGTGATTTTTACTCTTGAACCCAATCATTTTTGTGGTATACTGGTATTTATTGGCAAGACAGTTTTATGTCCTGCATCTTGTTAATTATTAAACAATCTGATTAAATTTTTACGCTTTGCGTTCAACCACTTTTTAATACTATGGAAGGAGTTGTTTTATATGCTGCAAACCAGAGAAATATCAATCCCATGTGCGTATTGTAAAAAACATGCCAATATTTATTACGATACGGAGGTAAAGGCAAAAGCCTGTATCTTATATTTCCACGGCGGCGGATTATTATACGGCTCAAGAACCGATTTACCAGAGCTTCACTTACATCTGCTGACGGAGAACGGATATCCTGTTATCGCTTTCGATTACCCTCTTGCGCCGTCCGCGAAGCTGGATTTAATCCTTGAGGACGTCTGCGCCTCCATCAACCATTATATCGGGCATTTTTCGCTCTATTTGGAAGACGTGGCAAACAATTCCCGCGAGCCACTCCCCTACTTCCTGTGGGGACGTTCTGCGGGGGCCTACCTTTGCCTGCTTGCGGCTGCCCACGGAAAAACTGACAAAAAACCTGCCGGCATCCTCTCCTATTACGGATATGGCTTCCTGTGCGACGGGTGGTTCTTGACGCCAAGCAATTACTACAACACACTCCCCGCCGTCAGCGAATCAGCCCTTAAGGCTGTCCCCCCAGACATACATACAGACGGAAGCCTGGACACCCATTACAGCGTCTATGTGTATGCGAGACAGCAGGGGAATTGGCTTGACTTGATTTACGCAGGGCGGCAGAAATTCTTCTACCTGGATTACACCCTGCGCACCTGTGAAAAACTGCCCTGTCCCCTATTCTGCGCCCACAGTACGGGAGATACGGATGTTCCCTATTCTGAATTTCTGGAGTTGTGCAACCGTTTTCGCGCGCAGCGGTTCGTCGCGTCCCACAACCTGCACGATTTTGACCGCGATGAGAAGAATCCCGTTACAACAAGGCTTTTGGAGGCAACCCTTAAGTTCCTGGAATTAAAACTGCCCCGCGAGTAAGGTTCTTCGGGGCATAGCTGCAAAAAAGGAGAGCTCCCTCCAGAGCTCTCCTTCTAAAATAATTCTATTTTTCAAAAATCGTTCCCTTACAGAAGGACTTTGACGCCGGCATCATCTTCATCAGCAGATAGTAAGCAACTCCTGTCGGAATGAGGCTTACATACCAGGACAACTGCATTACCAAAAGCGAGCATAAAGAGCCGAAAATAATGGCAATCACCGCCGCCCAGTTGATACCCTTGAAGCAGCCCTGCTTATCATACATATCGTTGATATCCAGCTTCTTCTTGCGGAGGATGAAGTAATCCACAGCCATAACCGCAAAGATTGGTCCAAGGAATGCGGAATAGAACTGCGTAAACAGGTTAAGGCCCGCCGCAGACTCGTCCGTTACCAGCTTCCACGGCATTACACATGCGGAAAGAACTCCTACGAGTATGGTAGCGTGGGTCCACTTCATTTTGAAGGACTCCATCAATACATATGCCGGAGGCACGATATTGTTCAGTACGTTGGTTGTTACCTGTGCAAACGCAATGAACAAGAGGGTCACGATGGTAAGGAACTTGCTTCCCATTGTGGTAGAGAATACCACTACCGGATCGCTGTTTCCTGTTGCAGCCGTTACAAGAAGGCCAATCAGACCCATGAACAGCGTTACAGGAAGGATTGCGATAGTGTAGATGCTTGCCGCTTTTACAGGCTTAATGTCATCTGTCGCATTACGTGAGTAGTCAGATGCATTAATAATCATGGTAGAATAAATTCCAAGGAAGGAGGTGGTCGCAGCCCAGAACGGCATACCCCAGGTTCCTTTGATTCCTGAAAATACGTCTCCAATCTCCGAAGCAAACTGTGTATTTACCACATACAGCATATAGACAAGGATTGCAATGATAAATACGCAGGAAATATTCTCCAACCACTTAATCCCCTCAAATCCCTTGATTGCAAGGGCTACCTGCAGAAGGGTAAACAACGCGTACACAACCGGAAGGTTGCTGACACCGAACAGGATGTTCATACAACTGTTGATGGCGCCCGCGCCTACCCAACTCTGGAAACCAAACCATACGATTGCCGGAAGCCCACGCAGGATGCCGGGAATCTTAACGCCCGTCGTTCCAAAGCTGCTTCTAAGCTGCACGGTAAACGGAATACCGTAGGTGTGCCCGCAATCACCGATTACCGCAAGGGCAATGGCAATTACCAGACATCCGATTACCATGGCAAGGATCGCCTGTGTTACCGTCAGGGCGCCGATTAGTCCCGCGCCCATGGAAAACGTACCGATTGACACACATCCGCCCATGAAGCTTGCCGCATAGGATAAGGTTCCCATGATACGCTTCTTAGTCGGCTGCAAATCCGGATCAACATCTTTGACAAGATCCGGATTCAGATTTTTGTTATCAACTATCCCCATACTTTCACTCTCCTTATTTATTTGAGTTTTTTCACCAGTTCCCCTACGCCCTTCTTGGCAACAACCTTACCGTCCTTTGCGATTACATTTCCGCGTACAAGAGTCATAACCGGAAGTCCTTTGCCCTTAAGCCCCACAAAGGCCGAAATCTTATTCACATAAAGAAGGGAATCCTCTGTAATCTCCCACTCTTTCTCTGGGTCTACAATCAAAAGGTCTGCGTCAAATCCCGGCTTAATGTCACCCTTCCTGCCATAGATGCCAAATGCCTTTGCCGGAAGTACGGACATAGCATTGGCAAGCACCGTCGGGCATACGCCGCGCTTCACAACGCCCTCGCTAAACGCCGCCTGGAAACCACTCTGGATACCAGAACATCCGCCCCATACGTCGAATACCGTCTCAATCTTATTGCCAAGAATCTCGTTAAATTTCTCGTCATATGAGCATGGCGAATGGTCGGAAGCGATTCCGCTGAATACGCCGGCCTTCACATACTCCCACATCTCCTCTACCGCCTCTTTTGGCTGAAGAATTGGCGCGCACTTGTAAAGAGGCCCTTTTTCGATTACGTCTTCATTACTGAAGGTCAGGTAATGAGTACAGGTCTCAGCCGTAATATCGTACCCCTCGTCCTGGGCCGCCTTAATCTTCTTCGCAACCGCCGGATGGGAAACATGGCAGATATGAGCCTTACATCCCGTCGCCTTGGCAATCTCAATAATCGCGTCCGTAGCAACAATCTCCGCAACCACAGGGCGGGACTCAAGGAAGGCTTTCCAGTCGTTGCGTCCGGCCTCCTTCATTCTCTTTTCCTGGTTCTTGATAATCGCGTAGTCTTCACAGTGGAAGCCTGCCCGTCCGTCAAATTCCTTGATAATGTCCATGGCCTCCATTGCCTGGCCATAGTTCAGCGACTCGTAATCCGGAGAAACCGGCCCGATGAAGGACTTGAAGGATACGCAGCCCTTCTCATCCAAATCCTTTAAGTCGCCAAAATTATAGCTGGTAAGGCCGCCCCAGAAGCAGTAATCAACATACGCGTTGGGAGAAACCTTATTCTCTTTAAAGTCAAATGCTTTCGCATCCGTCATACATGGGTCGTTCTGGAGAGGCATATCAATTACCGTGGTATATCCGCCGAGAGCCGCGGCAGCCGTACCATGCTCATAGTCCTCGCGCCACTCGAAGCCAGGGTCGTTTAGATGGGCATGGGTGTCAATCGCCCCTGGGAATACGTATTTCCCTGCCGCCTCAATCACGTCTGCCGCCTCCGGCTCCTCCCCTTTGGTCAGAACCGCTGCAATCCTGCCGTCCTTGATTGCTATATTACCTTCTGTTATGGCATCTGCCGTAACAATCTTACCATTTTTAATTAATACGTCATACATTGGCAATACCTCCTAATTTACTCCAATGTTGTTCCTTTTCTGAAACGCTCGCAGGACGGCATCTTCTTCATTAAGAAGTAGAATACAAGCCCTGTCGGAATAGTTGCTGTAAAGAATGAAATATTTACATTAATCAAACCGATGACTGCGCCCACAGCGATTGCGATAATTGCCGCCCAGTTAATGCCCGCATGGTTTCCGCTGTCATCATACAGATCGTTCAGCACCTCCTCGGATACATTTCTCTTATGAAGAATGAAAAAGTCTGTAATCAGTACCGCAAAAATCGGTGCGAAGAATGCAGAGTAAATCTTAACGAACAGGTCAAGCCCTGCCGCTGAGCTGTCATTAGTCAGAATCCACGGGCAGGTAGCTACCGCAAGGATACCTACGATGATAACGGCTGTCCTGTGCTTAATCTTAAATACATCCATGAACGCATATGCCGGCGGGATAACATTACTTGCAAGGTTGGTTGACAACTGGGCAAAGATAATAAAGCCTAACGTTACCAGAAGGACAATCTTGTTATCTACCATCTGCGCAAATGCATTAATCGGATTGGCGATACCGGTAGCTGTGGAGGCCATAGCACCAATGAGTCCGAGCAATACGGTTGCAGGCACCATAGCGCAGAAGTAAGACGCCCCACGGGCTACGGAGGTGTATCCTGCCTTCATCTCACGGGAATAGTCTCCTGCATTTAACATAACCGTCGTACTGTTACCGAAGAAGGCGATAACAGCGCCGATAAACGGCATCCCCCAGGTTCCGCCGTGGCTCATCAGCTTGTCGCCGATTACGTCGCCGTACTGTGAGATACAGATATATAACAGATAAATCATAGCGATAGAAATTACGACACCGCCGATATTTCCTACCCATTTTGCCCCCTGGAAGCCCTTGATGGACAGCAAAATCTGGATTAACTGGAACAGGATAAAGAATACCCAGATATTGTCAAATCCAAAGAACACAATGGAGATATTGTTAAGAGCCGCGCCTCCAAGCCATGTCTGAAAGCCATACCATACGATAGCCGGAAGTCCTCGAATCAGTACCGGAATCGAGCTTCCCTTTGTTCCAAACGCACTCTTTAGCTGAATAGCATAAGGCGCGCCCGTCTTATAACTGAACTGGTCGTTCGCCGCGATACCGATAATCAGAATCAGTGAACCAATAAATACTGCAAGGAACAACTGAACCAGGTTCAGACCTTTCTCTAGCTGCGCACTACCCATGGTCAGCGTTCCGATGGAAATACATCCGCCGAGCCAGAGCATCGTGTTGGACCCCCAACTCATGATACGGTCCTGAGGCTTAATTGGAGCTAATGAGCTGGCCTCTTTCTTTTCGTTGTTTACGTCACCCATAATCTTTCTCCTTTTTTATTTTACCGGTGTGATATACTCTCCGTATCCTACCGCTTCCTCCTTATACATTCCGTCTAATGCCACAACCTTGCCGCGGATGATTGTACATGTAGGCGCGCCTTTTCCCTCCTGTCCGTCGAAGCAGGATACATGCCCCTTGGTCAGAAGCTTGGTCTGGTCAACCTTCCATGCCTTATCCGGATCAACGATTACGATATCGCCGTCAAACCCAAGCTCAAACGCGCCTTTGCGTCCGTACAGCCCGAAAATCTTGGCCGGATTGTAATCCATCACCTTAGCAATCAGTGTAGGGCTTAATCCCTTCTTATTCACAACCATATCAAACATCATCGGAAGGAAGAACTGAATTGCATTAAGGCCGCCCCAGGCATGCCAGATATCCTTGGTGGCATTGTCCTTCTCCTCGTCCGCCGCCGGAGAGTGGTCGCTTCCCACACATGAAAGAGTTCCGTCAAGGACATAATCCCACAGCTTCTCCATGTCCTCTTTTGTACGCATCGGAGGTGTACATTTCGCCGGCGCGCCCTTCTCGAACACAAAGTCCTCCGTAAATCCAAGATAGTGCGGACAAGTCTCCGCCGTAATCGGGAGCCCTTCATGGATGGCGTCCTTCACCACCTGGGCTACCATGGGATGGCTCACATGGCAGATATGTACGCGTCCGCCTGTTGCCCTTGCCATGTCGATGACATTCTTCGTGGCAACGTACTCTGTCCAGACGTCATGGGAATCTAAGAAATCTCGGATCTTCTGCTCATTGGTCTGGCCTTCCTTTGCCTTGGCCTCTTTTTCTCTCTCCAATACCTGGCCGTATTCTTCACAGTGGAACCCGCACAGCGCATTGTATGGCTTCAGAATCTCCAATGCCTTGCGCACATTTCCCATGTTCACAGTGGGGAACAGATTCCCATTGGGGCAGGTAAAGCCCTTAAATGCCGCGACACCACAGTTGTGTAGGTCTACCAGATCCTTCATGTTGTTCTTTACAGAATCCGGCTTGTCGTCATAATCGCCTACAAGCCCGCCCCATAAAGCGTAATCAATGACAGAGTGCTTGCTGATCTTACCCATCTTAAGGTCGAAAATCTCCTTGTTCATTAAAGAAGGGTCATTATTAAGCGGCATATCAATCAACGTTGTACAGCCTGCAACTGCCGCCGCGCGGGAGCCTGTCTCAAAATCTTCCCTGTATTCAAATCCTGGCTCGTTCAGATGTGCATGGCAGTCGATGATGCCCGGAAATACATAATTCCCCTTGGCATCAATGGTTTCCTTCGCCTCTGCCTTGGTCCCCGCTGCCAGAAACGCCGCATACTTGCCGTCCTGAATCGCAATATCTGCCTCATAGATACGGTCCGGCGTCACAAGCCTGCCGTTTCTAATTACTAAATCATACATAACATACCTCCTAAAAAAAATTTACCGGTCAACCACATTTTAACTATCTGTATACTATTTTAATCCAAAATGAAACAAATCACAATAGCACAAAACAGAGAATATTTACCATCGTTTTTGTATAATATGCACAATATTATGCTTTTACTATCGTTAATGTTTTATCATTATGTACTAAAATTATAAACCAGATTTTAATTCTTTATGATTGTAATTTTCTGCTTTCTCTGATACCATATATTAAAAAATAGAAGCTACATCCAGACAAAGGAGTCTTGACATGGAATATCAAATCAAACAATTATCCTATTATGCGGAAAATATACTAAAACATCTCTCTTTCGGAACCGTCCATTCCGTATACCGACGCACCATCAACCTTACGGACGGCAGCCAAATTTTGTCCTTACAGACAGACCATTCGCCCCTGTCTCCGATCAGCCTGGTCTCAGGACTGACTGCTTCTGATTTGGAGATGCTGTCTGTCACGCCAGGCGATTCGGTCCGTTTTCAAAAAGACGGCTTTATTATCAATACTGCCAAAGGGACTGCTTGTAAACAATTTACCTGCAAAGACTCCAGGCGATATGACCTGGACTTATCAAGAGCGCTAAAGGCGCCCTCACGCTCTGCCTTAATTACCAATATCCAGGAAGCATTGTCCCTGGCAAAGACAGGCGGCTTCGCCACTCTCTTTAACAGCCAGAACGCTGCCGAGGATTTCGACCTGTCCCTCGTACTCATTGCCGCAAAAAGTTATATCCTGGACTGCAATGAGCTTATTCATTGCAGGAGGTACCAGGAAGCCGCCTCAAAGCTAATCCGGCTTCTTGGATTAGGAACAGGTTTGACTCCAAGCGGCGACGATTTCCTGTGCGGGGTACTGGCAGGCTTTCTCTTTTCCGGCAGTACAGGCCATCCCTTCGCAAAGCACTTAAAAGACTTAACCGCAGACCGCCTTGCCGACACCATAGACATCAGCGCCGCTTTCCTGTCCTGCGCCCTAAAAGGCCAGTTCAGCCTTCCGGTGGTCAGCCTGTTAAACCTTCCCACAGCCGAGGATATTTTTACCTCCTTTTCGGCAGTCGGCCACTCCTCCGGAACAGACACCCTCTGCGGCATCCTATGGAGTCTGCGGCATATCTAAGAATTTTATCAAAAAGGCAAAAAGGGAATTGTCTCGGCATCAAAGCATTTTCGCCTGACAATTCCCTCTACCTTATCGCGTCATATCAAACCAGCCAAAACTTTTCCTAAAGCTTCAGATAGTTCTCCAGAACATCCTTTAAGTCAGCCGTAATTCCATAATCAGCAACACCATAGATTGCCGCGTCTTCATCCGTATTTACCGCTACGAACAGCTTTGTATCCTTGATTCCCTCCGTGTGCTGTATTGCGCCGGATACACCGAAGGAGATACAAATCTTCGGACGGATGGTAAGCCCTGTCTGTCCAATCTGATGATTGAACGGAATCATCTCAGAATCTACCATCGGCCTCGTACCGCCAATAGCGCCGCCAACTTTTTCTGCAAATTTCTCAAGCAGGGCAAAATTATCATCCTCAAGGACTCCCCTTCCGCCGACTACCACGACCTCAGCGCCAAGGATGCTTCCCGTCTCGTTCTCTGCCTCTGCTTCTTCGATGATTTCAATCTTGGAAGCCTCAAGCTTGATATCTTCAAAGTATTCAATCTTCGCCTGGCCGCCTGCCCCTTCCTCCTGGGGTGCATACACGCCCGGCCTTATGGTCATCATCTGCGGATAGTAACCGTCTCTCGTGATAATCGTTACGAAAACATTTTCTCCAAAGGATGGCTTATTCTGCTTAATATAGTAAGAACCGTCCTCCTTCGTCCCTACCAGAACCTCCGTACAGTCCGCCGTCATGCCGCAGCCTAACTTCATTGCCACCCTTGAGAAGATGGAACGTCCCTCCGGAGTCGCCGGAATCAGAACACTGGATGGATCGATTTTCTTAAGCATCTGCGCGATTGCCTTGCTTACGGCGTCGTCCTGCTGTGAACAGTCGCGCCCTGCCTTTACGGCGTAAATCTCCTCCACGCCAAGCTTGTCAAGGTCTGACACGATACTGTCCGTATCCTCTGCCAGAACGATTGCCTGGAGTTTCTCGCCAGTCGTCTTCTGGATTTCCTTAGCCGCTGAAACCAGTTCTGCAGCTACCGGCTCTAATTTACCCTTATAACTTTCTGCATAAACACAAATTCCATTAGCCATTGGTCTACTTTCCTTTCTCATCTTCAATCAGGTCCTTAAGCTTCTTGGCAAGCTCTGCCGGCGTTCCACTAAGCATAGTCGCCTTTCTTCCCGCCTTCGGGGAGAAGGAATCCACAACCGCTGTCGGGGAGCCTGCGATACCAACCTCGTCAAGAGGAAGTCCCAACTCTGCATTGGTATAAGTTACAAGCGGCTTAGACTTCGCTGCACGTTTGGTACGAAGGGTTGCAAGACGCGGCTCATTACATCCGAAGTTAAATGAAATCATTGCCGGAAGCTCACACTTAATGCCAAGCCGTTTGTCATGGAACTTCTTTATTGCCACGATTTTCCCTGCCTCTGCCTCGTCATACTTCATTCCCTGTGCCTCTACCACATGAGGAATGTCAAGACAGTCGGCAACCATGGCGCCCACCTGTCCGGTAGCGCCGTCCGCTGACAACGCGCCTCCAAGAATCAGGTCAAACTCGCCGTATTTCTTGATTGCCGCTGCAAGAACCTTTGCAGTCGCAACCGTATCTCCGCCCGCAACGGCTCTGTCTGTTACCAGACAAGCTTCGTCGCAGCCAAGCGCCATCCCGTCTCTTAATGCCTTCTCTGCATCCGGCGGTCCCATGGTAAATACCACAACCTTTCCGCCCGTCTGCTCCTTCAGAAGCATGGCCTCCTCAATCGCATTTAAATCAGCCGGATTCACCATACCCTCAGAGCTGGCACGCACAAGTGCATGAGTCTCTGGATCTACGGATACATCATTTGAAACCGGAACCTGTTTTATAAGAACTGCTATATTCATGGTTTCCTCCCTAATCTAATGTTCGTTCTAAAGAAGACGCTTAAATGCCCAATTCTCCAGTAATGGCGTGCTCTCGCCGCGCATAATTAATTTTGCAAGGTCACGGGTTGCAGCCGGTGCTTCGATAACTCCGTTTCCGCCGTAGCCTGTGGAAAGCATGTAGCCTTCAACCGGCGTCTCGCCTAAGATTGGCCAGAAGTCCTTTGGCTCTGCACGGTAGGATAACCAGGAGGATACCAGTCCGCTGTCTACGATTCCTGGAACCTTTGCCTCTAACTGGTCAAGCAGGAAGTCGATGAAGTAATCATCCGTTCCGCCTGTTGCCGGTAATTTATCCGGATCCCACTGTCCTGCATGCATCGGGTTGCTTAAATCCATAGATAAGTGGGACTTGCAGATAAAGATGTTATCGCCTGCGCGCAGTCCGTAGAACTCTGGATACTTCAGTACAGGGAAGGTGTAGTTAAGCTTCTTTCCCGGAGGGCATAAGAAGAAGGCTTCTGCCTTGGTGTGCCAAATCGGTACGTCTAATCCTACCATCTCGCCTGTAAACTTACTCCATGGACCTGTACAGTCAACAACTACGTCAAACTCATATTCCTGTCCGTCGTCCGTCTTAAGTCCTTTTACCTTCTTGTCCTCAACCACAACCTCTGTCACCTTAACGCCAGTCTTAACCACGCCGCCGTTCTTCTGGAACTTCTTGGCATATGTATTGGAAATCATGGTTCCGTCAAAGTATCCGTCGTCTGCCGTGTATCCTGCGCCGAGAATGTTGTCTGTGGAAATGTCCGGCAGAATCTCTTTGATGCGGTCTTTGTCTGTGATGTACTCGCCTGTGTAGCCTGCTGCCTTAGCAAGAGCGATACCTGTCTTAATGACTTTCTCTACCTCCTCGTTGGTAGCAACAACCAGCGTACCGGTCTTATCGAAGCCTGCGGACCCCTTCTCCTCTGCCTCCATCTTGAGGTAAGACTCGAAGCCGTAAAGCCTTACGTCCCAATATCTGTTCTTGAGAGAGTCGTCAAACAGACATACCGTACCTGCTGATTTTGCTGTGGAGGCTCCTCCGATGGTATCCTTCTCAAATACGATCACCTCTGCTTCCCCATCATAAAGGCTTAAGTGATAGCCGAGCGCTGTTCCGGAGATACCTCCGCCGATGATACCAATTTTTTTCTTTGCCATAGTGATTACCTTCCTTCTTTTATATTTTTTAACATGGTTTTTCCATGTTATCTACATTTAAAACGGTCTTTAAAAGTACATTGCATCCATTTTCAATATCCCCATCCTCCGTAAATTCATATCTGGAATGGCTGATTCCTTTTTCACTTGGAACGAAAATCATTCCCGTGGGGAATACGCTCGTCATAATCAGGGAGTCATGGAATGCGCCGCTTGGGATTACGCAGTAGTCGATGCCAAGCTCTTTGACAGCCTGTTCTACACTTTCCTTCACCCACTCGGACATAGGCGCCGGCTCATGGAAGGATGTGGGGACAAATGTATAGGAAACTCCATATTTCTTACAGATGTCCCCCAGGGATGCCTGCAATTTTTGTTCGATCAGAGACATAACTTTATTGTCCTGGTCCCTGATCTCCAGGCTGAATGTGCAGGTGCCTGGAATTACATTGACAGAATGTGGCGTCACTTTTATCGTGCCCACAGTTGCAACGGTAAATTCATTGCCATACTCTGTTGTAACCTCTGGTATCTTGTTAATAAATCCTGCCGCAGCCACCAGCGCGTCCTTACGGTCTGCCATAGCCGTGCTTCCCGCATGATTCGCCTCACCGGTTACCGTGACGTCATAACGGTTCACGCCTGCAATGGAGGATACGACTCCCACAGACGTATTGGTCTTGTATAACCTTGCCCCCTGTTCCACATGGAGCTCTATAAAACAATGGACTGACTGAGGGTCTTTTGCCGCCTTTAACATGTTAGCGCTTGTGATGCCGTAAGACTCCATCACCTTTCCTCTGTCTTCTCCGTAAATATCTAATTCTGAATCTGTGACCGCCGGATCCTGCCCGCAGATTGCGCTGCTTCCGGTAAGCCCTTTGCCGAAACGGAAACCCTCCTCATCGGTAAAAACGATCACTTCAACAGGGTGCTTGGGGATATACCCCTCCTCCCGGAATGTCTCGCAGACCTCAAGCCCGCCCACACAGCCGAGAACCCCGTCATACTTTCCTCCGTCCGGCACCGTATCCAGGTGAGAACCCATAAGGATTGCCGGAAGGCTGTCATCCTGCCCTGACATACGGCAGATCAGGTTGCCTGCCTCGTCAATCCTGCATGTCATACCAAGGTTTTCGGCCCAAGAGGCAAAGAGTTTTCTTCCTTTTACATCCTCTGCGGAAAATGCCATTCTTGTGAAGGTTCCGTCCTCCCTTTTTCCGCACTGGTAGATTTCCTCTAATCGGGAAACAACTCTTTTTCCATTTGCTTTCATAATCGCTGCTTCTTCCTCCTTTCATCATTCAGCACATTTCACAAATTTATTTATCCAATTATAGTGAAAATGCATAGAAGAAACTTATTAGACATATAAATGTTATCTATAATACACATTATAGATAAATAATTAACAATATACATTGGAAAAATAGGAAAAAAAAGGAGACATTCTTTATCCATTTTGGACAAAGGACATCTCATAGTTGTCTATCGCTTCATATTTTCAATCATCTTATGTACAATCAGGCCAATCCTGACCGCCAGCACCTCGCTTGCATTGTTCATGTCAATTCCGGTAATCTTAACAATACGGTCAATACGGTACGCCGCAGTCTTATAATGGATAAAGAGATCCTGGGCCGTCTTTGTCAAATTCTGGTTCCGGTCAAGGTATGTATTCAAAGTCAGAAGCATCTCCTGCCTCTGCTGCTTCTTGTATTGGAGAAGCTTCTGGAGTGATTCTGGTATGTATTCATAAAGCTCCTCCGGATTGCCTGCCTTACACAAGAGCTTAAAGATTCCCATATCAGAAAAGAATACGATGTGATAGCTCTGCTCTAGGTTCCGTTCCTCGAAGATTCCGATAAACTCCAGGGAATCCCTGGCCTCCTTAAAACTGTCCGAGAGCTTTAAGACTCCCTCCACCTCCTTCCCCACGCCTGCGCGCACCTTAAGGCTCTTATTCTTCTGGCAGATTCGCTTCTGAATCTTCTCCACCGTATTTTTAAGCTCTCTACGGTAGTCCTCCTGCTTCTGTTCTGGCTGAAGCTTCTGAATAACGATTACCTGGTCCACGTCGTTCCTGACCCTGACGTCCTCGAACTCATTTACCACAGCATCCCGAAGAATACTGTCGAACTTAAACTGCTCGTTCAGCTTCTCAAATGTCCCTGTATTCTCGTTCCACAGCTTAAAGAGCAGCACGCGGTAATTCGCGTCAAGAGGGATGCCCAGGTGCTTGACCTCCCTCTCCAACTCCTTGCGGGTATGGATATTCCCATTCAAAATCTGTGTGATGATGTCATTTTGGAACTTCTCCTCTAACTCCTCCACCGAATGTTGGCGGAACATCTCCTGCTTCAGAGCCGTTACCGCGTTCTCGATTGCAATATCGTCCGTATCCCCGAAGGGGCTTTTTGACGCCGTTATAACCAGGTAAACCCTGCGGTTATACATAATCCGCCACTTTACAATGTACTGCTCATACTCTGTGGAGGCATCCTCTGTAAGTACAGCCTTCTGTCTCAAATACGTATAGTTAGAATAGAACTTGGGCTGGTATTCCTCTGCCTGCTCAGTTATAGCCATCTTGGGAAAACAGCCCTCCGTCCCCGCTAAGAAGTCCATATTCTGGTTAAACAGCGCGGCAGGATTACCGATTAGTTTTTCAAGGACATCCAGAATCTTCTGGATGCTGTCCTCACCAGAGCCGTGTGAAAATGACAGCGCCGTAAAGTTGTCATGGGTAGTCTTAAAATATTTAAGCCTGCGGACCTCCTCGTTGAACAGCCGTTCCAGGATTGGCCTTAGAATATCCCGAAAAGACAGCTCAAAAGCCACCTCCAGAACCGGAACCGAGTATTCCTCTGCGAATTCCAGTATATAATTTACCTTTTCTTCGATGTCCTCCACATCGTTCCCGCGTTTTATCACGATAGCGCTGACCTTTTTCTGCGCCAGTTCCCTAAAATAACTGTCAAATTCCTCTGCTGTACAGAACTGGAACGCGTAGAATCTTGTAAGCAGCACTTCCCCGCCATTGATGAACTTCACGATATCCGGCGCTTCTATGATTGTGGCGCCTTTAATCTCATTGCCAAGGCCCGCCGCGCCGCCTAGAAGCTTTGCGCCGCTGAAAATATCGATGTTCAGCATATCTTCTACACTTAATCCCATAATGTACTTTCCCTCCCTTGTGAGGCATAGAAGCTATTGAATGTATCTATTGATTTTATCAATCTGTGCAAGTTCTATTTTATCACATGCCGAACGGCTCTACAATCGAAAATGCATATAAAGGACGGTTCACAATAATGGCACCATATATAACGGAAGATATACGATTCCGTCCTCCTCCTTGTAATCGTTTGAATGAACCACATAGGGGATGTGAAGCTGCTCTCTATATTTCTCCCTGAATTTTTTGAGAGAACTCAGCGTATAGTTTTTGCTGGACTTGACTTCAATCGGAGAAATATTATGCCGGTTGCTAATCTTGCTCTTAGCCAGGAGAAAATCAATCTCCATTCGCGAGCTTGCGTCATTGCGGTTGGAATTAGAATAAAAGTATAACCTGCGTCCATTCGCAGCAAACATCTGCGCAACGGCATTCTCTACGACCATTCCCATATTGACCTCCAGTTTATCCAACAACAATTTTTTATAAATCTTCTCACTCACAAGCTCATTTTCATCAAAAACCTGGCTGATGAGAAGCCCTGTATCGCCCATATAACATTTCAAAAGTGTACGGTCACGATTCAGGCTCAGTCCGAGGCTCGGTTCTGTTGCATTATAACAGTGATTCACAATCATTGCATCCGATAACCAAAACATTGCATCCTTGTACTCATCAAAACGCGCCCCCTCTTTTAAAGAAGAAAGTTTAAAATGCCGGTTCTGGTTCTTTAACTGAGAAGGAAGCTCATCATAAATCATCTCTACTTTCATCTCATACCCTTTGGCGTGCTTTCGGATATCATCCCTGTATAGATTCAAAATCCGCCTTTTCGCTATGTCTACCGCTTCAAAATCTCCAGTCTCCACATATGTCCAAACTGCCTGGGGCATACCTCCCACAATTAAATATTGACGAAACAAATCCATTGCTTTTCTATGCAATGCCTGGCCGAGCGAGCGTTTGTTTTCATAGCAGTCTCGGATGAAATCCATCATCATTTCATTTCCTACGGCCCAGAGAAACTCCTCAAAATCCATTGGATACATATTGATATGGTCCTCCTCGGATGGGATAAGGATATCCTTAACATTTTCTCGGATGGAAATAAGCGAACCTGTCTCAATATAATCGTACCGCCCGTCTGCTACAAGATACTTGATGGCGCTTCTTGCCCTGGGAAAGAGCTGCACTTCATCTAAAACAATCAACGATTTTCTCTCATGAAGCCTGATTCCATACAAAGTCGCAAGCTTCAGAAAAAACGAATTCATATTATCAAGGTCATGGAGAAATATATCCTTCACCTGCTGGTCTGCTTTATTAAAATCAATCAGAATATAGGATTCATACTCTGATTTCGCAAATTCTTCTACAATATAACTTTTTCCGACACGTCGGGCGCCTTGTATCAGAAGGGCGCTTTTCCCGTCGCTTCTTTCTTTCCATTGTAATAATTTGTCATACATTTTTCTTCGCATAGTATTCCTCCCATAAATGCTATACTATTATTACACAAATCATGATTTTTTATACTACCATTTTAACATAAATCACGATTTTTTCAATCGGAATATCTACACAAATCAAGAATTTGAAAAAGACTGCCGCCTCCAACGATGCGCCAGTCTTTCATATATTCCCTTATTTTTCCACTCCTTCTGTCTCAATGATGAACTTGGTGCTTCCATTCATTCCCTCTTTGATTCCCGCGAAGGACTTATAATTCTTTCCAAGGTCTGACATGGTATCAATCCGAGAGCGTACAGACTGGATATCATTGTCAAATACGTCGGTCAGCTTATCGATACCGGAGGTCTTGAATTCTGACATTCCGTCGGCAAGCTGTCTGTTTCCGTCAGCTAACGCGCCTGCGCCGTCGGCAAGCTGCTGATTCCCGGCTGCCAACGTACCTGCCCCTGCAAAAAGCTGCTGATTTCCCTCTGACAGTGCGCCTGCCCCTGCCGCCAACTGCTGGTTTCCGCTAAGCAGCGCGCCTGCCCCTGCAAAAAGCTGCTGATTTCCCTCTGACAGCGCGCCTGCCCCTGCCGCCAACTGCTCATTTCCGGCTGCCAACGTGTCGGCTCCCTCAGAGAGCGCGTTCACTCCATTTGCAAGCGCATTGATTCCGGCAATCAACTGAGGGCTTTTGTTCTTTAACTGGTTGACTCCACCCGTCAACTGGTCATTCTTGCTGGTCAATTCTGCCGCCCCCTGGGAAAGCATTGAAACGCCTCCGGATAACTGTGAAGCCCCTCCGGATAAGGCAGCCGCCCCTTCGTTAATTGCAGCCAATCCATTCTTCAAATCCTGAGAACCGGTATTCAACTGACTTACAAGCCCTCCAAGCGCCGCAGAAGCATCTGTGCCGCCGGCCAAGGAAGCCGCATTGATATAGGACTGGGCGTTATTAATCTCCGACATGGCATAGTTAATCTCTGCCGAAGGGTCAGCCCGGCTTACGGAAACGGCGCTTACATAGCTGTCAATCATTGCCTGAATTTCCGATGCGCTTACGTCTCCACCTACCATGGCTGCAATGGCTGCCGCCGCCTCTGATGTTCCCGTTACCGCAAATTGTTCTGCCGACGTGTCTGCGCCTGCAAGCGCATTTGCCGCGCTGGCAAGTGAGCTTTCTGCCGCGCCAAGATTCCCTGCCAGATTGCCCGCCGTATTTTCAATATTATTTATGGCCTGAGCCAAAGCCGCACATCCATCTGACAATGTACAGGCGCCGGAATAGGCCGCCGCAACGCTTCCTTTGAGATTCTCAGCGCCCGCTGCCAGCTCTTTTGCGCCATTCTCTGTATCTTTGATCCCATTTGCCAGCTCGCTCACACCGCTGGCATAGGCATTCACGCCGTCCGCCAGGCTGTCTACACCAGTCGCAAGCTCGCCGCTTTTACTGTTCAGCTCATTTACGCCTGCTGACAATGTCTTTGAACCGTCCGCCAACTCCTTCGCGCCTTTTGCGGCGCTCTTTGACCCATCCGCCAACGTCTTGGCGCCGTCCGCAGCTTCCTTTGTTCCCTTAAAAAGCTGACCCGCACCGTCAGACGCTTCTTTTGCGCCGTCCGCCAACTCCTTGGCACCGTCAGATGCTTCTTTTGCACCCTCCGCCAACTCCTTGGCGCCGCTTACTGCCTTCTTCGTCCCGTCAGCAAGCTGACCCGCGCCGTCAGACGCTTCTTTTGAACCCTCCTCAAGCTTTGCGGAAGCATCCTCAAGCTCACGGATGGAATCCTCAAGACTGTCAAAATCATGGACGTCGCTTAAATCAAACTCCTCCATAATCTCTGCGGAGGCCACCGTAACCGTAGGCCCCACAGAGGCATCCTTTACGTCCGCCGTAATGGTAACACTCTCCGGAATATCCAAATCCAGTTCTTTTAACTTCAGGTTTTCAGTAAGCCCTGGGAATCCAAGCCCCACCACAATATTCTTATCCGCGTCCGACATAATCTTTCCGTTGTCAATCGTCACGTTGGTATACTCATCCGTTGGCAGCATCATGGAGGTCACCATGGTAAAGGGAGTGTACATCTCCACAGGTTCACCGTCAATCTCTACCCTCTCCTTCGAGTGGTTCTTGTAATCAATATGAATCTCCACCTTGCCGTTTTTTCCTGCCAAATCCTCCGCTTTGATATCTTTCCCGTCTAATTTATAGGAAATGTTCACATCAACGGGAAGCTTTTCATCTGTGGTGCCCTGATAATAGATATCGCTGCCCTCCGACTTCCATGTAAGCTCTTGGCCGTTTCCCTTGGCGAATTCCTCCTCGCCCTTAATATTCCGGATATCCTTTAGTCCGGAAACATCTGCCAGTTCTCCGTTTTCCGGATTCTTTAGCCACTCGGTCACAGTAGTATTGCTTACGTTTCCTGCGGTATCTGCTTTCACGTACACAGATTCCTCCTTGAACATTCCGCCCTTTACGCTACCATCTTCGGTTTGGTTTTCCTCAAGCACAGCATTTGCAGCCCCTTCAAGAGCCTGTGTAGTCTCCTCCTTAGCCATAACCTGTGTGCCTGCCCCCTGATATCCATAGGCGCCTGCCACTCCCGCTGTCATAACAACTGCCATAGCGCCCGCCATTACCCGTTTTCTGTTTCTATTCATAAAATATTACCTCCTGAAAATTTATCATCAATCTGCTTTGTTCTATACACCGCTGCCCGGACATTCCTTCATAGACTCCTTGTGCTTACTGCCGCCCTTTTCCTCCTTTGGCAGAAAGCCCCGGCTGGTCTTTATAATTACCTTATCAAATACCATAAACATAGACGGCAGAATCAGCACAACCACAACCATACTGATGATGGCGCCCCTTGCCATTAAAATACACAGAGAGCTGATCATATCAATATTTGAATACAAACCTACTCCCACTGTCGCCGCAAAGAAGCTGAACGCGCTTACCATGATGGACTGAGCCGAAGCCTGGTGGGCAATCGTAACCGCATCGTATTTGCTTCTTCCCTGGCTTCTCTCACGCTTATACCTTGTAGTCATAAGAATTGCATAATCCACAGTAGAGCCAAGCTGTATCGTTCCGATTACGATAGAAGCCACAAAGGGCAGCGTCGTTCCCGTATAGTAGGGAATTCCCATATTGACGAAAATTGCAAATTCGATTACGCCAACCAGAATAATCGGAAGGGAAATGGACTGAAACAGGATTAGTATAATAATGAATATAATCCCGATGGATACCACGCTCACCGTCTTGAAATCCTTGTCTGTAATGGTAATCAGATCCGCCGTCAGCGGCCCTTCCCCAACCAGCATTGCATTCTCGTCAAACTGATCCATAATCCCGTTAATTTCTTCTATCTGTTTGTTTACCTCGTCTGACGCCACCTTATATAAGGAATTAACCATCACCATCTGATATTTATCCGTCTTTAACATACCTGTGACCGACTCCGGAAGCATATCAGAGGGAACCCCAGGGCCTACCAGTTTATCTAATCCTAACGCCCACTTTACGCCGTCCACCTTCTCTATCTCCTTTAACATCTTCCCCACCTCCGAGGACGGTACAGAGCTGTCAAGCAGCAGGATATGAGTAGTATTCATCTCATAATCCTCCTTAAGCTTCTCATTTGCAATGATACTGGGAAGGTCCTTCGGAAGCGTCTCATCCAGGTTATAGTAAACCCCTGTGTGGTTATTTCCGTATACCGCGGGTACCAGAAGAATCAGGAACGCGGCCACATACCAGAGATAACGCTTGGTAACCTTTTCTGACAGCTTTCCGATATCCGGAAGCAGAGGCTTATGCTTGGTCTTTTCTATCAATTTATCACAGCACAGAATCATAGACGGCAGAACCGTAACACAGGCAATCACACCGAATACCACGCCCTTTGCCATGACAACCCCGATATCCAGCCCCAGAGTAAAGCTCATAAAGCACAGGGCGATAAATCCGGCCACCGTCGTGACTGAGCTCCCCACTACGGAGGAAAATGTATGGGAAATCGCATGTGCCATCGCCCGCTTCTTATCCCCGTCAAAACGCACCTGCTGTTCTTCGTAGCTGTGCATCAGGAAAATGGAGTAATCCAGCGTGACGCCGAGCTGTAATACTGCTGCCAGCGCCTTTGTAATATATGAAATCTCCCCAAGGAAATAATTGCTTCCTAAATTATAGAGAATCGCCATCCCTATACTTAACAGGAACAATACCGGTACGAAGAAGGATTCCATCGTAATCCCCAAGACCAGCACCGCCAGCGCAACTGCAATCAGCACGTACAGCGGCGTCTCCTTCTCTGCAAGGTTCTTGGTATCGGTTACAATAGCGGACATTCCGCTTAAGAAGCACTGTTTCCCCGCAAGTTTACGAATCTCCTCGATGGCGCCCATGGTTCCGTCGGAGGAGGTTCCCTCGTCGAAAAAGATGGCCATCATGGTTCCTGTGTCGGAATTGAACACTTCATAGAGGTCTGTTGGCAGCATACTCTCCGGAACCGAAATATCCATAACAGAATCATACCACAGGACATTCTCCACATGCTCGATTTCTTCGATGTCCTTTTTTAATTTCACAATATCCTTATCCTTCATGCCATCCACGATAAACATGGAGAATGCACCTGTCCCGAAATCCTCCACCATGATATCCTGCCCCTTCATCGTCTCGATATCCTCCGGAAGATATGTCAGCACATCATAATTCACTCTGGTGTTCACATACCCAAGTACGGAAGGAATCAGCAGCAATATACTGATGATCAATATCGGTACTCTTAACTTCACCACTTTTTTCCCAAACTGAACCATACTCACCTACTCCTTTTCAATTTATGACCAATAGTCATTTCTTACAATAGGCACTATACTACAAAAATGACCAATAGTCAATACTATTTCTAAAAAATTTGACTTTTGGTCATTTTTGTTAAATCTACTTGAAAAATCGGTTGGTTTCTGGTTATAATAAAGTCACTATTGGTTGTCAAAAAGAAAGGATTGTCGATTATAATGGGGAAAATTGACGAGAATAAGAAAAAGAAAAAAGAGACGCTCTTTAACAGCGCCTATGACCTTTTTATCACAAAGGGAATCAACTCCACAGCCATCTCCGACATTGTGGAAAAGGCGGGAGTTGCAAAAGGCACCTTTTATCTGTATTTTAAAGACAAATATGACATCCGCAACAAGCTGATCGCCCACAAGACCCATGAATTGTTTCATGAGGCCAAGACTGCCCTTGACCACGCGCCGGAGCCGATTACGGGACTGGATGAGCAGTTAATCTTCATTATCAACCATATTATTGATACCCTGGTTCTCAACATCCCCCTTATGAATTTTATTTCCAAGAATCTGGTCATGGGGGCGCTTCGGTCTGTCCTTCTGACCGGGGAACATTCTGACACGGACTTTTATGAGCTTTTTCTGGATATGGTGCGCCAGGATTCCTATGAGTACCAGGATATTGAAGTCATGCTTTTTACCATTGTAGAGCTTGCAGGGTCCGCTGGCTATAACTCCATTTTGTACCAGGAACCGCTTCCTATTGAGCAGTATAAGCCGTTTCTTTACCGTTCAGTACGGCTGATTATTGACAGCCACCGCGTAAAAAATTAATATGGCAAAAAGGAGATTCTCATGCAGCTACTGTCACCCACATTAAAAGAAATCAGCCTCCACGGCACAAAATCATTCCCCTGCGCCATCTACCATACCTATTCCACTGGCAAAGGAACCCTGGTCAAGCACCACTGGCACGACGAGGTGGAAATCCTCTACTTCTCCGATGGGGAGTTTCGTCTCGAAATCAACATGGAACAATTTTTTGTCCATTCAGAGGCGCTGTACTTCATCAATCCTGGCGAACTGCACAGCATTTACACGGAAAAATCAAGCGGCTCCGGAGAGGACGCCATCGTCTTTTCTCTGGACACCTTAAGCTTTGACTCCTACGATGCCGCACAGATGCAGCTCATACAGCCTATCCAAAACGGCAAAATGCTGTTCCCACGCTGCCTGCTGCCCGACCATCCCGGCTTCCTCCCCGTTCGGAACGCATTTCTTGAAACCATGCATTCCTTTGGACATACACTAAACGAGGAGTCTTTTCTGGGAAAGGGCGCAGTCACAGATGACCTGACCAGCCAGCTATTTATCAAGTCCTCTCTCCTTCGCATCCTGGCCGTCCTCTCACGTTACCGGCTCTTTACGCCTACGGAGAAGAATCTGGACAAACGGGTGGAAGGGATTAAGACTGTCCTTACTTATATCAGGGAGAATTATAAAGAGAAGATTTACATTCAGGACTTAGCGGCGCAGGTGCATATGAACGAGCAATATTTCTGCCGCTTTTTTAAAAAATCCATCGGGCGATCCCCTATGGAATATCTCAATGAATACCGCATCAAACAGGCGATGCGGCTGCTTAAGGAGACAGACCTGCCTGTGATGGAGGTCTGCCTGGAATGTGGATATAATAATCTGGGAAATTTTCTCCGCGCCTTTAAGAAGCATACAGAGACGACTCCTTTGAAATACCGTAACCAATCTCATGAGGAGGGGAAATCGTACTGAGCAGAACAAACGTTATCTTCCTGCGTTTATTTTGCTCAGAAGCGCCTCCTGCAATACCTGTGAGAAATTCACGCCCAACGCCATGGCCTCCTCATTCAGCCATTCCGGTATGGTCAATGTCTTTTTGACAGCTTTATTATTATGCAGCTTTGCATATTCTATGGTATTGCATGCTATATCATTCACAAAATCTTGTTCCGATTCAAGTTGAATCATATTCCGCGCGGATGGTTTCGGAATTTCTTTCCCTTCTCTTTCATAATCATACAGTACATATGCAAGGACATCCTCTGCCATAACGATTGCGTCGTTTAAATCGTCGCCGCAGGTATAACATCCCTCCAAATCCGGAAACCATACCGAAAATCCTGTTTCTTCCTGTGTAAAAATCGCAGGATATACATATTTTGCCATGCTTTATGCCTCCTTACTTTAACCCCGCATCTTTTAAAATCCTATTTACTGTACCACTTGGGATTTCTTTACTTCCATGCCTTGGAATCCTGATATTTCTCCCCGTTTTTGTGCTGTGCCATTTATCATGTTCTTTACCATGTTCTACGAAAAAACATCCATTCTTCTTTATAAGCTTTATAAGTTCTGATGTCTTCATTATATCCTCCTTTCATCACATTATAACACGTATTAGCACGTGTGTCGAAGATTATTTTAACTAATCGTGTAAAACATCAATCTAATATCACTATAAAAGTCAAAATATCGTAATTTTAAATCAGATAAGTATAGGACATTTATCCCCCATGATTTTATAATGAAATACATAAAATACATCAATGACGGAGGTACGGTTATGACGAAAAAGTGGTGGCACGATAAGGTTGCCTATCAAATCTATCCAAAGAGCTTCTGCGATTCCAACGGGGACGGAATCGGGGACATTCCTGGAATCATCAGCAAATTAGACTATTTACAGGACTTGGGAGTTGACATTATCTGGCTTTCCCCCTGCTACCCCTCCCCTCTTGCGGACGAAGGGTACGATATTTCCGATTATTATGATATTGACTCACGCTTTGGCACCATGGCAGATATGGAGCAGTTGATTAGGGAAGCAAAAAAACGGAATATGTACATCCTGATGGATCTGGTGGTAAACCACTGCTCCGACGAACACGAGTGGTTCAAAAAAGCCTGCGAGGATCCAGACGGCAAATACGGAAACTTCTTCTACTTAAGAGATAAAAAAGAAGGAGAACTTCCCACTAACTGGCGTTCTTACTTCGGCGGCCCTGTCTGGGAGGATCTTCCTGGCACAGACAAGCAATACCTCCATGTATTCCATAAGAAGCAGCCGGATTTAAACTGGGAGAATCCTGAGCTTCGCGAGGAGGTCTACAAGAACATCAACTGGTGGCTTGACAAAGGACTGGGCGGCTTCCGTATTGACGCAATCATCAATATCAAGAAGGCCCTGCCTTTTAGAAGCTACGAGCCGGACCGAAGGGACGGGCTGTGCAATATCCAGACCATGCTAAAAGAGGCCAAAGGCATCGGGGAATTTTTAGGAGAGATGCGTGACCGCACCTTCAAAAACTATGATGCATTTTCCGTAGGCGAAGTATTTAACGAGAAGCCTGAGGAGATTCCTGATTTTATCGGTGAGAACGGCTACTTCTCCAGTATGTTTGACTTTAACGAAACGGTTTTCGGAAACAGTGATAAAGGCTGGTACGACGCGAAACCAATCACGCCGGACGACTATAAGCAATGCTGCTTCGAGTCACAGGCTAAGATCGGCGGCATTGGTTTTCTCTCCAACATCATCGAGAACCACGACGAGCCACGCGGAGTCAGCCGTTATATCCCTGAGGGGGAATGCTGCCCACAGAGCAAGAAGCTTTTGGCTGCCCTGAACTTTATGTTAAGAGGGCTGCCGTTTATCTATCAGGGACAGGAGATTGGAATGGAGAATGTACCCTTCTCCTCCATTGACGAAGTGGACGATATCTCCACGCTGGATGAATACCAGGTTGCTCTGGACGCAGGGTTATCTCCTGCCGACGCTTTAAAGGCTGTATCAAAATTCAGCCGCGACAACGCTCGTACTCCTATGCAGTGGTCTGACGAGGCAAACGCAGGGTTCACCACAGGTAAGCCCTGGTTAAAGGTGAATCCCAATTACACCGCCATCAATGCCAAGAGCCAGCTTAGCGACCCTGATTCTGTCAGAAGTTTCTATAAGAAATTGATTGCCCTGCGCAAGAATCCGGAGTATAAGGAGACGGTTGTTTACGGCGCGTTAGAGCCGTACCTTAAGAATACCCACAACCTGATGGCTTATTACCGCAAGGGGGATAAGATTCTCCTGGTAATCGGGAACTATCAGATAGATGAGCAGACCGTACCGCTTCCTTCTGAATATAAGAAGGTGCTGCTGAACAACGAGCCGGACCTTGCTTTGGAAGGATTGGCCTTGAAGCTAAAGGGATATCAGGTTATTATTTTAGAGATGTAAAAATATATAAACGCTAGAAAGGAATGAGCTTATGAACAGAACATGGTGGAAAGAGGCTGTAATCTATCAGATTTACCCTCGCAGTTTTATGGACAGCAACGGAGACGGAATCGGAGATATCAAGGGAATCACCAGCCGTCTGGATTATTTGAAATACTTAGGGGTCGATGTGCTCTGGCTCTCCCCCATCTACCAATCGCCAAACGACGACAACGGCTATGATATCAGCGATTACCAGGCGATTATGGACGAATTCGGGACCATGGAGGATTTCGACGAGATGCTCTCAGAGGCCCACAAAAGAGGGCTTCGGGTGGTCATGGACCTGGTGGTAAACCACACCTCCGACGAGCATAAATGGTTTATGGAAAGCCGCAAGTCAAAGGATAACGAATACCGTGATTATTACATCTGGCGGGAGGGAAAAGACGCCCAGACGCCTCCTAACAACTGGGGCTCATGCTTTAGCGGCTCTGCATGGCAGTATGACGAGCAGACGGCCATGTATTACCTGCACTTGTTTTCCAGGAAGCAGCCGGATCTGAACTGGGATAATCCGACGGTACGTAAGGAGGTCTTTGACATGATGACCTGGTGGTGCGACAAGGGCATTGACGGCTTCCGTATGGACGTTATCAGCATGATTTCCAAGACCAAAGAGATGCCTGACGGTCCGGTAACGGAATTCTACGGCGACTACTCTCCTTACTGTATACACGGTCCCAACGTCCACAGATACCTAAAGGAGATGAACGAAAAGGTACTGTCAAAATATGATATCATGACCGTGGGCGAGACGCCTGGCGTGACTACTGAAGAAGCCAAAAAGTACGCCGGCGAGGATTCTCATGAGCTTAACATGGTATTCCAGTTTGAACATGTTGATAACCATGGTAAATATGGCAAATGGGACGCCAAGAAATGGCAGCTTACCAAGCTTAAAAATATCTTTACCCGTTGGCAGACCGAATTATACGGTCAGGCATGGAACAGTCTGTTCTGGGATAACCACGATCAGCCAAGAGCAGTTTCCCGCTTCGGGGACGACAGGCCCAAGTTCAGAGAGGTTTCCGCCAAGATGCTTGCCACCTGCCTTCATATGATGCAAGGCTCTCCTTATATTTATCAGGGAGAAGAACTGGGAATGACCAATTATCCGTTCCAGAAGCCGGAGGAATTCCGCGATATCGAGAGCGTCAACGCTTATCAGGAGTGGTGCTTAAGCGGCGAGGTTTCCCATGAGGAGTTCTGGCCATGTATCATCGCCAGAAGCCGCGACAATGCCCGAACCCCTGTACAGTGGGATGATTCAGGGCAGGCCGGCTTCACCACAGGGACGCCATGGATTGCCGTAAACCCGAATTACACAGAGATTAACGCCAAGGCCGAGACGGCTGACCCCAATTCTGTGTTCCACTATTACAAGAAGCTCATTGCATTGCGCAAAGAGAATCCCATTATGGTGTACGGCAAATATGAGCCGCTTATGGAGGACAGTGAAGAACTGTTCGTCTACACAAGGACTCTTGATGAGCAAAAGCTTTTGACGGTCTGTAACTTTACAGACCAGGAGATTGCATTTACCATACCGGAGGAATTCGTCGGTAAATCCTGCCTGATTGCCAATATGGAAAATGACTATGGCAAAAAGGAGATTACGTTAAGACCTTATGAGGCATTTGTATTAATCTAAACATGTTATGATTGAAAAATATTAACAAAAAACCGCCGACACACTCATCTTTTGTGTACCGGCGGTTTTCTTCCGTCTAAAACTATTTCACTTCTCTCACAAACACAGCAGCAGCGGCCGGAATCGTAATCCTCCCGTCTTTTTGCTCAATATCTCCGCCATTCTGGTAGAGCACCTGGCCTAATTTCCCGTCATACGCAAAATCCGCAGCCTTTCCGGACGGATTAACCACAATCAGCACAGACTCCTCGTCATTATACCTTCTGTATGCCAATGGATAAGCATTTTCCTCACAGTACAAAAACTCAATCTTCGCCTCGCTCTGCAACACCTTCACCGACTGACGGACGCCAATCAGCTTCTTCACCTCATGGTAAATGGAATCAGGTGTTTCCATCTGCTTCTTAGCCGTCGGGCGATTCTCGTCCGGATCAATAGGAATGTACAGTTCGTCCGCCTTCGCCTCTGAGAAGCCTGCATTCAAACCGTCGTCCCATTGCATCGGAGAACGGGACCCTGTCCGGATATAGCCGCCCTCCACAGACACCACATCCGCCAGATACTTCATTCCAAGCTCATCCCCGTAATAGATAAACGGCGCGCCCGGCAATGACAGGATAAATGCAAATACAATCTTCACTTCCTCCTCGTCCAGCCACTTGGTAAGCCTCTCCATATCGTGATTACCGGAGGGCATACAGATCATGCCCTTGCCGTTAGTCGGCTCATAGCATTTCTTATAGTAATCAATAAACGCCTTTGCGTTGCCTGTACCCTTGCGTGAAAAGTACGGATTATCCGCATGATACAGCTCTGTATAATGACTCGGCCCGAAATGCAGCATGAAATCCATATGATATCCTGACCGCAGACTCCGATCCGGCTGTCCCCACTCAGAAATCATCGCCGCCTCCGGAAACTCCTTATCCAGAAAATCTCTGAAATCTCTCCATAGGGCAATAGTACCCTCCTGGTCCGGGTCGTTCTTTACCAGAGAGCCGGCCATGTCTACACGGAACCCGTCGCATCCCATCTTAAGCCAGAACCGCATCACCTCCTTAATTGCCTCGCGGGTGCTAAGCGCATCCTCGGAATCCATAGGCTGCTGCCAGCTTGGATTCTCAACCTTATAACAACCATAATTCAGGCAAGGCTGGTGAGCATAGAAATTGACTGCCACGCAGCCGTTCCTCTGGCTCATGCCCCGCAGAAATCCGCGGATATTCTCGTCCCCTTCAAACTCTGTCCACGCGTCGTCCGTCCAGACATAACGTCCGGAATAAGGATTCTTCTCTGGCTTTAAGGACTCCTTGAACCACTCGTGCTCCCAGGAGGTATGGCCTGGAACCAGGTCAAGCAATACGTGCATATCACGCTTATGCGCCTCGTCAAACAATCGTTTTAAATCAGCATTTGTTCCGTAGCGGGGAGCCACCTTCATATAATCCGAAACATCATATCCCGCATCCAAAAACGGCGACTCAAAACAAGGATTCAGCCAGATAGCATTACATCCAAGCTCTGCGATATAATCCAAATGGTCGATAATTCCCTGCATATCCCCTATTCCGTCCGCATTGGTATCCGCAAAGGACTGGGGATAAATCTCATAAAATACTGCATTTTTTAACCATTCTACCATATTCTGTTCTTCCTTTCCTAGTGGCAGATTGCCTTTTCCGTATCCTTATCGAAGAAATGAGCCTTATCCATATTGGCCGCAATCTTCGCCGGCCCTTTCTCAAGGGGCTTCTCTGTTGAAGAAATCTTCATGGTAAGCGGTATGTCCTCCACAGACAGGTGTAAGTGGTAATCCGCGCCCATCAATTCACTGAAATTCATCTCTGCCGCCAGCGTATTATCCTTTGTCATCTTCTCTTTCGGAAGGAAATCCTCGATACGAAGTCCCATCACAACGGTTTTTCCCACATAAGGAGTCAGCGCCTCCTTCTTGAAATCCGGTATCAACAACTGATTGCCCTTCACAACTGAGTAGAGCTTACCGCCCTCCTGCTTAATCTGAGCGTCCATGAAATTCATCTGCGGGCTGCCGATGAACCCTGCCACAAACAGATTATCAGGGGTATCATAGAGCACCTGAGGGGTATCAAACTGCTGAACGATTCCCTCTTTCATGACAACGATACGGTCACCCATAGTCATGGCCTCTGTCTGGTCATGAGTTACATACACAAAGGTAATATCAAGCCTCTGATGAAGCTTGGCAATCTCCGTCCTCATGGATGCGCGCAGCTTGGCGTCCAGGTTGGACAAAGGCTCATCCAGAAGGAATACGGCAGGGTTGCGGACCATAGCGCGGCCAAGGGCAACCCTCTGACGCTGACCGCCGGACAACTCCTTCGGCTTACGGTTCAGAAGATGCTCTAAGTCAAGAATCTTCGCCGCCTCGTGTACACGGCGGTCAATCTCGGCTTTATCCTCCTTGCGAAGATTCAGGCCGAAAGAAATGTTCTTATATACATTCATATGAGGATAAAGGGCATAGTTCTGGAACACCATCGCGATATCACGATCCTTTGGCGGAACCTTATTAACGAGCCGGTCCCCGATATATACCTCACCCTCTGTAATAGACTCAAGCCCTGCGATCATACGCAGAGTGGTGGACTTCCCGCATCCCGACGGACCTACCAGGATAATGAATTCCTTATCCTTAATCTCCAGATTCAGATTCGGGACAACCGGAGATGTCGCTCCATCATAGGTCTTTGTTACATTTTTAAAACTGATTGAAGCCATAATCATTCTCCTCCAAGTTATAGTAATCAATTAGCATAACGCGATTTCTCAGTCCGATGTTCTTCATCAATGAACAACGCCTCGCTTGGCGCTTCATGGGCTGCCTCTAACTTCTTTGGATCAATCATCTGAAAAGCCTTCCTAAAGAAAATGCTGTTCAGATATGCAACAATCCCAAAGCCCAAGGTTCCCCACAAGAACACCGCCAGGCTCACGCCGTCAGGGTTCATGAAGAAGGAAAGATAAACCGCCCCTGCAATGAGCAGGATGCTTAAAACCGTCCACGGCAGCGCCGCAATACTGAGAAGCCATGCATTTTTCAATGTATTCCTGATACTGTTTCTGTATCTCGCCTGCAATGGGAACAAATACTGGAACCCAAACAGGAAGATCAGACACATCATAAAGAAGCTGACCCTGTAAACCCGTCCCACCGTGCCCGTCATACTTAACACGATAAAGTAATAGATTCCCAGGAATGCAAACGCCAAAAGGCACAAAAGCCACAGCACAGTCCCCTGTCTGAAATTCTGCTTAAATGCATTCCAGAACTGCTTCGCCATGATATCATCCTCGTCCTCATCCCAGATTGCCTGCATACATGCGAACAATGCCGACAATGCCGCGCCTATGGTAAACAGCGGCAGGGAAAACAGGCAGAACAGCACATTGCACAGGAAGATATTCGCTAATTTCCCAAGATTGTACATCAACGGACCATTCATATCAAACAAATTCATAGCAGACTCCTCCAATACGTAATATTTACTTGATAGCGCCTTCCACCATTCCGTTCATGATCTGCTTCTGGGCAACCAGGAAGATAATGATCATCGGAACGATAGCAAGAAGCGCAGCCGTCAGAATCAGATCCCACTGTTTTACGTAGGAACCTACGAACGCCTGTACCGCAACCGGAAGGGTCTTTACCTTACCGTTCTGTCCAAGCATCAAGGATGGCAACAGGTAGTCGTTCCAGATCCACATACCGTTTAAGATGGTAACAGTGGTGATAACCGGCGTCAAAAGCGGGAAGATAATCCTAAAAAATGTTCCCTCCGGAGAGCAGCCGTCAATCGCCGCGGCTTCCTCCAGCTCATAAGGAATACCCTTGATAAAGCCGGTCAGGATAAATACGGTCATAGCGCCGCCGAAGCCGCAGTATGCGAACACGATACCCGGAATAGACTGAAGCATGGAGATACCGATAAACTCACTTACATCACGGAACGTAGAAATCAAAGGCAGCATGACAACCTGGAAGGGTATAATCATGGATGCGATAAAAACCATATAAATAGCAGTTGACCATTTGGTCTTATTCCGGCAGATAACCCACGCCGCCATACCGCCGAACAATGCCAGCAGCACCAGCGACAGCACCGTAATCACAACAGACGTGCCGAAGGCATACCAGAAGTTAAAGTTCGAGTTATTAACTACCGCAGAGATATTGGCCATCAACTGTGAAAAACTGATTCCACTGATTCCTACCGGATTTGCCACAATACCGGTGGCATTCTTAAACGTGTTTAATACAACCAGGTAAAATGGAAACAGAGTATAAATTGCAACAATCGTGCCAAGAATCGTAAAAATAATTTTATTGGATTTCTTCATTCTCATTACAACTCTACCTCCTTGCTGTTAGATATCCGAACCTGAATTATGGATACGGTTGCCAGGATGATGAAGAACAGAACGGCTTTCGCCTGGCCAAGAGCATAGCTGTTCTTCGTAATCGCCGTATTGTAGATATTCAGGGCGAGCATCTGTGTACCATTGGTCAGATAGTTCCCCATGAAGTCCGCCACAGAACCTGTACCATTGGTCAACGCCATGTTCACATCGAACTGTTTAAACGCAGACGTCAGTGTCAGGAATGTACAGATTGTAATCGTGGATGCAATCATCGGAATCTTAATCCTGAACAGAGTCGTAAGCGCATTGGCGCCGTCAATCTGGGACGCTTCCAACACATCCTTGGGGACAGTGGTAAGTCCGGTTACATAAATCAGCATGATATATCCTGCATACTGCCAGATGTATACAACCACGATGGCCGCAAACGCTGTCTTTGTGTTTGAAAGCACCGAGTTCACCATACCCCACTTTGAAGTAATCTGGATGAGCACGTTATTGAATACGAACTGCCAGATGTAACCAAGTACGATACCTCCGATGAGGTTAGGGAGGAAATAAGCCGCCCGAAAGAAATTAATCCCTCGCATCTTGGAGGTACAGAGCAGGGCAAGCATGAAACCAATTACATTAATCAGCACCATGTTAAAAATTACGAATAAAAATGTAAGCAGTACAGACCAGATAAACGCCGGATCTTTAAACATCGTGGTGTAGTTCAAAAATCCTACAAAGCCTGTCAGCCGGATGCCGTTCCAGTCTGTGAATGAGTAGATAATACCAAGCCCCAGAGGGATTAGTACCGTCACGGCAAATGAAAATAGCAACGGGAATAAAAATATAAAGTTAATAATACTGCGGTGATGTTCAACCGTTGGGAAAAAATACAATCCTACAAGGAATAAAATCGCGCCAATTACCAGCAGCGCACCCCTGTAAGATACATTACTGCCGCTGAAATCTAAGATCAGCGCGATCACCAGGCCCGCAATTCCTGCGGCAAGGAGAACGAAGGACAACAGTTTTGTATTTTTTGAGTTTTCAGCCATTGTTACAGCTCCTCTCTCTCATTTTTTAACATTGTTGTACCCTACGCGGGTATGAAAAAGGACGGCAGCAAGCTGCTGCCGTCCACACCTTAACAGTGGTCTAATCTCAAGAATGAAACCCTTGAACAATTAGTTTGCATAGCAAGCCTCTGTAACCTGCTGTATTGTCTTAACGAACCCTTCCGTATCAAGGCTGCCTGCCGCGTAATCAGCAAATACCTGGCCGGTATAGTTCATTGCATAGCCCTCCTTAAAGTCAAGCCAGTGCCATGAGGATGTCTTCTCGTCAGCAATATAATCTACCATAGCCTGAGCAAACGGATCATCTGCAACATAAGTACAGGACTTGAATGGGCTGATAAATCCGGCTTCCTCAACCAGAACCTTCTGAGCCTCATCTTCTGACATCCACTGTAAGAATGCCTTAGCTGCGTCTACGTTACCCTCAGAATAAATAGACCACCAGGAAGGAGAATTGGTAAGGATCGTGTCAATGCCCTCCTGGAATGCGTATGGAATCATACCAACCTCAAAGTTGCCTGCCGCATCATACTCAGCCTTATCGTCTGTCATCATTGTAGCGCCAATCCAGGAGCCCTGTGTCACGAATGCATACTTGCCGGACGCAAAATTCAAAATCTGCTGATCATATGTACCGGAAACCAACAGTGACGGGTCAGAATACTCGTTGAGAACGCCTACATACTCAGCGAAATCAGTCAGACGTTCCTCGTCAAGCTTTCCGCCGTCGTTGAGCATGTCAATGTATGTGGTGTCGTCACGATCAAGACCTGCATCTATGTAATTCGCGAATAAATGCTGTCCTGTGGACCAATAGAGGTTGGTAGGCTCTGCACAGTAGCCTACAACTGCCGTAATTCCAAGTTCATCCTTCTTGGAATCCATCTCCTTGAAGGCTGCCTCCAGTTTTTCAGTATTCGTCAAGGTTGTCGGATCAATACCCGCTTTCTCTAAGATGTCCTTATTATATGCAAGTCCGATACCTTCGACAGTATACGGATATCCTACGACTCCTTCTCCCTCCACGGTATATGCATTATCCGTATCAGACGCCCATTTCTCATCGCTCATATCTACAAGCATTCCGGACCAGTTCGCAAATTCCGGTGCGAGGCCATTTACAAAGATATCCGGCATATTGCCAGCCTGGTAGTAACCCTTGATCGTCCCCTGGATATCAACGCCTCCTCCCATAGACTCGATCTCAACCGTAACGCCGGTTTCTTCCTTATACATCTCAGCCAGCTTTTTCAGAGTTCCGTCAATCTCAATCTTACCGTTGACCAGACGGATTGTCTTTCCGTCTGACTTGGAGGATGAACCGCCTGATGAACCGCCGTCTCCGGAATCTCCACCTGATGAGCCGCATGCCGCTAAGCCTAATACCATTGTCGCTGCCAAAAATGCTGCAATAACTTTCCTTTTCATTTTGTCCTCCACAATTTAATTATTTTTTCACCTTTTGCGCATAAGGTATCTTGTCTCATATATTAGCACTAATTATGTAAACTAGCAATACCTTTTACGCATAAGTTTTAAATTTTCGTTTAAAAAACGAAAATTTATATAAATTATACAATTTTAAATATTAATTTTTGTACAAATTCACAACACATTTCCTTATGCGAAAAAGGTCGAATTCCGTCAAAAAAAAGAGGACATATCCTCCACACTGGATTTATCCTCTGTACTGACGGCAAAACCGCCTCTTTTATTCTGTTTTCATCTCTATCCGTTCATGGCTTCCATAGGAGGAAATCGTCTTCACGCTGTCCCTGATCACAATCTCAACCGGGAGCTTTACATCCCACTTAGGCTGCGCCTCCTCCTGTATCATTTTAAGCAGCGTATCGACTGCAAGACATCCCTTTCGGGTAATATCCTGGCGGACCGTAGTAAGAGCCGGACGGACAATTCTTGCCAACAGGACATCATCAAAGCCTGTGAAAGACAAATCTTCCGGAATCCGTACTCCTCTGTCACTGAAATAGCTCATCAAAACTACCGCGTGGTAATCTGAGCAGCACATAAACGCCGTATAATTCCTGGAGAGATAATATAGTTCTTCAAGGCTTGACTCCCTCTCCATCATCCCTGACCGGATAATCAGCAAATCCTTCTCATCCGCTTTCAGCCCATACTTTGCCATTGCCTTCTGGTGCCCCACATAGCGCGTATAATCCACGCCCTCCATGTTATCTGCCAGAAATGCAATCCTCCGATGCCCTTTCTCTAAGAGGTGGCAGGTCATCTCAAAAGACCCTCTCTCATCCTCCAGCCCCACGTTCACATAATTCATAATATCCCTGGGGGCGTAACTGTCTATTAAAACCACAGGCTTCTTGTACCTGCTCTTTATCCTCACAAAATCATCATGAAGGATGCCGAGCAACAAAAGCCCGTCCACATTCCACGTCAGGATATTCCGAATCAACTCCGTAAGATCATTGGATGTATAAATCATCATATAATAACCCCTGCTTCGGATCTCAGCCTCAATCGACCCAATCAATTCGCTGAAAAAAGGATCCGCAAGGATGTTGTCATACTGCTCTTTCCGGCTCTTTAACGCAACGCCGATAATCTTAGAACAATTCTGCGTCAAACTCCTTGCACTGTTGTTCGGAACATAATCATATTCTTCCAAAAGCTTCTCTACTCTCTCTACCGTCTTCTGCGATACCTCGCTCGTCTTTCCATGGATAACATTCGACACAGTCGTTGTACTGGTGCCCAACATGTCGGCCATATCTTTGATCGTTATCATCTTACACCTCCGTAACGATTCCCATACAGATACGCCCGTCCGGTGTCCGTTCGCCGATCCATGATAACATGACCCGGCACCAAACTGCCGTCCGAGACTTTTTTAACGCCACATCTGTCACAAATTTCTTTCAAATCTGCTGACATGCCTGCATATTAATACGATTTATTATACCATATATTTAAAACCGCAACAAGTTTTATCAATGCATAAACATCCTTTCCATTTATGTACAGTTTGCACAAAATTCTCTGATTTTTCTGTCATAATGATACTAAATATCAAATACAGATTGCGTTTTGACACAAAAAGAGGTACATTTATATTATGTAAAATCAGGAGGTAACATTTATGAAACGAAAAGCAGGGATTCTTCTCCCTATTACCAGCCTGCCGTCGCGCTATGGCATCGGCAGTTTTTCCCAGAGTGCATATGATTTTATCGATTGGCTCAAGGAGGCTGGACAGTCCTATTGGCAGATTCTTCCGCTTGGACCTACAAGCTATGGGGATTCCCCCTACCAGTCTTTTTCTACTTTTGCAGGAAATCCCTATTTTATCAGCCTGGAGGCTCTCGTTGAGGAGGGCGTTCTTCATCAGGAGGAGTGTGATGCCATTGATTTTGGGGAGCAGGCAGACAGGGTAGACTATGAGAAGCTCTACAAAAACCGCTACACTCTGCTCTATAAAGCCTACCAGAGAAGCTGGATTACAGAGAACCACGATTATCAGCATTTTGTCAGAAAAAATAAATGGTGGCTCTCCGACTATGCCCTTTTCATGGCGATTAAAGAGCAGTACGAAAACGTTTCCTGGGACCAGTGGCCTTTAGATATCCGCCTGCGCAAGAGCTCTGCCATGGAGGAATACTATAAAGAACTGTACCCTTACGTGGAATTCCATCAATATCTGCAATTTAAGTTCCATGAACAATGGAGTGCGCTTAAGGACTATGCCAACCAGAAGGGTATCCGCTTAATCGGAGACATCCCCATCTATGTGGCCATGGACAGCGCGGATACCTGGGCGCATCCAGAGCTGTTCCAGTTGGATGAAAAGAATGTTCCTCTTGCGGTGGCAGGCTGTCCGCCGGACGGCTTCTCCGCCACAGGCCAGCTCTGGGGGAATCCCCTCTATCGTTGGGATTACCACAGGGACACGAACTATAAGTGGTGGATTTCCCGTCTGGCATACTGTTTCCAGATGTATGATGTACTGAGAATTGATCATTTCCGCGGATTCGACGAATATTATTCCATCCCTTACGGGGATAAGTCTGCCGTAAACGGCCACTGGGAAAAGGGGCCTGGAATTGAACTGTTCCAGTGTATGGAGCAGCATTTAGGGCATCATGAGGTGATTGCGGAGGATCTGGGGTATGTGACGGATTCTGTACGCTGGCTGGTTCACGAAAGCGGCTTTCCTGGGATGAAGGTGCTTGAGTTCGCATTTGACTCCAGGGATTCCGGTTCTGCCAACGATTATCTGCCTCATAATTACTTGGAGAACAGCGTAGCCTACACTGGCACACATGACAATGAAACCATCGTCGGATGGCTGGACTCTATTACCAAGGATGAATTGAATGCTGCCAGGGATTATATGTGCGACCACCATACGCCAAAGGAGTTGCTGTATAAGTCCTTCATTGCCCTTGTGATGAGAAGCAGCGCTAAGACTTGTATTATTCCGTTACAGGATTATATGGGGCTTGACAATAGCTGCCGGATGAACCAGCCTTCTACCGTGGGAAAGAACTGGCGGTGGAGGCTTACAAAGGCTGATTTGTCGGATGAACTTAAGGGTGAGATTCTGGCGATTACCAGGAGGTATGGGCGTTAAGGGAAAAATCACCTGTAAACAGCGAAAGCCCGCTATCCACAAGGGATAACGGGTTTCGTTGTTATTATAGTAGTTAAAGGAATGAGAGTTAAAGTGCGGCACCAGGGGCAAGCCCCCAGGTGCTTTGCTTTATTGAGGGGGAGATAGTTGATGTCCTTATCAACTATCTGCGTTTTAGTATAAATGGTAAATATGTCTAAAGTGTGTTCAATCCATTAAAGATATAGAAAAAATCTTAAGAACCCATTAATTTCTATATCTTCTCCAACGCCTCATTCGCCCCAATCAGCATCAATATCATCCCTTCCCTAAGCGGTGTCTCCGGATCAGGCGTAATCTCAACACGTCCTTCCTCCTCCTCTTTAATCCCCACCACATTAACCTCATACGTCCTTCTGACATCCAACTCCTTAAGAGTCTTACCAATCCACCGCTTCGGTATAGCAGTCTCCACGATGCTATAATCCGGCGACAACTCAATCCAGTCTGCAAGATTGGCAGATACCAGATTCTTTGCAATCTTCCGCCCCATCTCCTTCTCCGGAAATACAATCGCATCCGCCCCAATCTTCCTAAGCACCTGGGCGTGCCTCTCATTATGCGCCTTACATAAAATATACGGAATCCCTATCTCCTTAGCGGCAAGAGTGGCCAGAATACTTCCCTCCAGATTCTCCGACGAAGCCACCACCATCCCGTCAAAATTCCTTGACCCCAGAGACTCAAGAAGCTTCGGGTTCTCGATATCCGCCTGCATCGCATACGTAACCTGGTCTGCAATCTCACTTACCAATTCCATATCCTGATCTACTGCCACAACGTCGCACCCAAGCTTCTCAAGCGTAACCGCCACACTCGCCCCAAAGCTTCCAAGCCCCAACACCACAAACTGCTTATTCATCATTTCCTCCTTTTGCTATCCAACCATAATCTGTTCCTTAGGGAGACGCCGTACCTTATCCCTTGGATGGGTCTTCCCCGCAAATGTAAGCGCCAGCGTAAGCGGCCCAAGCCTGCCGATATACATCATAATCATGATAATTATCTGGCTTGCCCTGCCAAGCTTCGGCGTTAAGTCCGCCGTAAGTCCCACAGTTCCAACAGCCGACGCCGCCTCATAAACCACATTTATCATGGGAATACTGTCAGACTCCATGGCAAGGATTGCAATCGTACCCGTGATAAACACAGAAAACGCCACCATAATCACACAAAACCCTGTCCGGAAATTGGCCACAGAAATCCTCCTTCCCATACATTCCGTGTCATTTCCGCCCTTCACAAAAGTAAGGCACGCAAGGAACAGCATGGCAAATGTGGTTGTCTTTGTACCGCCTGCCGTACCGCCGGGAGAACCGCCGATAAACATAAGAATCGAACAGAACAGCTTCGATTCGTCATGCATTGCCCCCTGGGAAAATGTATAGAACCCTGCCGTCCTTGTTGTCACAGACTGAAACAAAGAAGCCAGCAGCTTCTCTGCAAAGGTCATGCCTCCAATGGTATCGTGATTCCCATACTCAGCACAAAATATAAAAACCGTCCCTGTAAGAATCAAAAAAAACGTCATAATCAAAGCCAGCTTAGAATGAAGCCGAAGCCGTGTAAACCACCACTTAGCGGGCACCTCCTGATGGATGAGCTTCTTCCCGTTCTCTATCACGTCAAACCAGACCGTAAACCCGATTCCGCTTAAGATAATCAAAAGAATAGTAGTAATATTAATAATCGGGTTCGTCGCATAATTCGCAAGGCTGTTTTCTCCAAGGATATCAATCCCTGCATTACAAAACGCCGAGACCGCATGGAAGATTGAATACCAGATTCCCTTAACCGGACCATACTCCGGTACAAACTGGAACGCATACAGCAAAGCCCCGCAGCCCTCCACCGTCAGCGTGCCAAGGATGATTCCCCTGACCATCCGGACAATCCCGCCCAGACGGTCCGCACCGTATGATTCCTGGAGTACCACCCTCTCCCGCAGCGTAATCCGCCTTCGCAGCAGGAAGAAAAATAACGCCGTACAGGCAATCACCCCAAGACCGCCAATCTGAATCAGCAGCAGCAATATGACCTTTCCGAACAGCGTAAATTGAGAAGCCGGTACAACCGTCACCAGCCCTGTCACGCATACAGACGTTACTGACGTAAACAATGCGTCCATAAACGCGATTGGCTGTGTGTTGCTTACGGGCAGGTACAGCAACACTCCCCCAATCAAAATAATACCCAAAAAACCAAACGCCGTAATACGCAGCGTATTCCACCTGATATTCTTCTTCCTATCCACGACCTACTCTCCATCTATCTATCTCTATCTATTGAATATCCCGTCTCCGCGACCTTCCATTCCCCAATATAACGCGTCACAATCTCTATTAGCAAAAAACCGAATGCCACAGCAACGCAGGTTTTTGCCAATTGGATTGCCTGCTGTGACGCCAGGGCGTAATCCGCCTGGACAAACCCATGCATCATGTAAAACAGCGACGCGCCGGGAATTACCGGCATAATCGACGTTGTCAGAAAAATTGTCGCAGGGGCTCTGTGAACCCTGGACATGAGAAAAGCATAGGCAGCCACCACCGCCGAGCCGGCCATAACCGCTGCAAAATCATTTCCCCAGAGCTTCACGCCCAACACATAGAAAGCACAGTTAATCGCGCCGCCAAGCCCCGCATAGACCGACTGCTTGACCGCTGCCTTAAACACCAATGCGAAGCCCATACTGGCTATCCCGCAGGAAATCAGTTGCACAGTGATGCTCGGCGCAATGTACATCTCGTACATATCTCCTTTGAAAATCAGCATGGCAAGCCCCGTCCCACAGGCAATCGCAACCGCCCCCAGACAGGCATTGGATATGTTCAGAAGCCCTGATAAATAGGCCCGTTTCACCACATCCCTGATTCCGTTGGCAACTCCAAGCCCACTGATCAGAACCATATTCAGTCCCAGTACGATTCTATCCGGATGATGCCCGAAGCCAATTTTACCCGCCAACAGAACAGCCGCCGCAGACAGAAACGCAATAATCAGGTTATATACCACAAGGTTGTCTTCCTTCTGATTCAATTTATTCCCCAGATAGACCTCGATTCCTCCGCAGATAATAACACCCACGATTGTATCCAGCCAGTCGCAGCCAAAATAAACGCCAAATCCCACTCCGCCCAAAATCGGCGCAGCAAACTGTAAATACCAGGGCAGAGGCTTTCTGTCCATCACTTCATCATACTTCCTGCGTATCTCCTCCACAGACGGCGTATCCTTACAAATCTGCCTGGACAGGTTGTTCAGATAATCCAGCCGGTCATAGTTAAAGCCCGTCCTGTGAATCCTTCTAATCTGTGTAATAAAATGACCGCCCTTAGGCTTTATCGTCGCCTGGATGTCACTCTGAATAGCAAAGACACTGCACTGCTCCAAATCATAGCTTTCCAGCATCCGGTACATACTGTCCTCTGCCCTGTCCGTCTCCGCCCCGCTTTTAATCATCTCTTTCCCGATATTAATAATCTCATTTAACAATAATTCATAATCCATACTGTACTCCGCCTGTTCTTTTGTTCCAGTACAGTATATCCATTTTTATAGATAAAATCAATACCCGATATTCATATCAGAGCCATACCCTGCCAGACTCCGCTTTCATGCACCTACATTTCCTCATCCTCCGGCGTTTCTTCAGCCTGTCCCTTGCCTCCCACAGTCCGCAGCGGTTTTGCTTCATCTCTGCCAACTCCACAGTAAAGAAATACACCATCCTCAATACGGCGCTAATCTCGCCGACTCTGAAAATAATATTCCATCCCATAAACCCACTCCTCTCTCTATCATAACCTTAGTCTACACAATTCCTTAGAATTCCCGCTTCTCAAGCAAACGCAACGAGCAAAAATAGGAAATCACCATGAAAATCCCACATATCGCTGTAATACCTGCCAGCGCGACAACCGGCCTAAGCCTGGCAATCAAGTCCAGCGCCGCCATCCAGTCAATACCAAAGGCATCACATATTTTCATGCCCAGATATACCGCCATGATTCCAACTCCCCACACGATCATCATTGCAACCCTGCTCTTATCTGCCCCGAACTTTAACTGCAAAGGAATCAATACAGACAGAATCACAGTAACCAACAGGAAACTAATCACCACAGACAGCACCCACTCTCCCACAGGGAACCCGATTCCCCTGATTTTGGATACTATAATCGCTAAAACGGATACCGCCGCCAGAGCCGGCAATGTGGTCACAATACTAAACAGATACTTCTCCCCCACATACTCCCTGCGGCTGACCGGAAGCGTTAAGAGATACCCCATCCCGTTTTCAAAATCATCATAATTTAGGGTCGTCAATGTCAGAACCCCTACCATCATAGTAATATAAGTAATTACAAACGCAAAATTCGTATAAGCCGTCATGAATATCACCGTCATAATCAGTACAGCGGCAAAAAATTGCTTCTGCCCTTTCAGCAGGCCCAAATCCTTCATAAATAAACCCTTCATTATTCTTCACCTCGTATCATCATCATAATCAGCTCGTCAATCGTCCCCTTCTCCACCGCAATATCCGGATAATTCTCCTGATAGAACTGTCTCTGGTCCGTCAGGCAGCTATAACCGAATTCCTCCTTCTTATGGCGCAGCAAATGCTCTCTCTCAAGCCTTTTAAACTGTTCCTCTGTCACCTTGAGAAGCCCGTAGCTGTCCAGCAGTACATCCGTCTCCTCATAGAGCACAATCTTCCCGTTATCAATCATGTAAATATCATCGCACAGCCCCTCCAAATCACTGGAAATGTGAGAGCTTACCAGAATCGAACGCCCCTCCTTCTCCATATAGGCGCGCAGCATATCCAGAAGCTCATCCCTGGCAAGCACATCCAGTCCGGCAGTGGGTTCGTCCAGAATCAAAAGCCTCGCCTCATGGGAAAGCGCCGCAAGTACCTGAAGCTTACGCTTCATTCCGGTGGAAAACTCCTTAATCTTCTTATTCATGGGAAGCTGAAACTCCCCGCACCTTCTGCAAAACTCCTGCTCATGAAAATTCCGGTACAGATTCTTAAGCATAGGGAGAAGATCCTTCACCGTCAGATATCCGCTGAACCCTGATTCTGACATGACCACTCCTATGTCCTCCTTATCCTGATTCCCAATCTCACCTGCCGGCTTGCCGAAAATCTCTATGCTTCCCCCGTCCGTCTTAATCAGTCCCAGAATCGCCTTGAAGGTAGTGCTCTTTCCCGCGCCGTTCTTTCCGATTAATCCGGTCACACACCCCTCTTGCACCTCAAGGGTACAGTCCAGTTGAAATCCCTTATAATTCTTTTTAACTTTATTCAATCTCAGCATATTTACCCATCCTCCAACACAAGCTCAAACAATGTCCGAAGCTCTGAATCCGCCATCCCACAGCTTCTTCCTTTCCGGATTGCCTTCTCCAAATCCGCCTCTACTTCCTTCTTCTTCTCCTCCAGCATCAACCCCTGATTGGCAAAGGCTACGAAGCTGCCCTTTCCATGAACCGTATTCACAAAGCCTTCTTCCTCCAGTACGTCGTATGCCTTCTTCACGGTCAGCGCGCTGACCTTTAACTCCTTCGCCAGCGTCCGCACCGACGGCAGGGCTGTATCCTCCTTAAGCTCCCCATGCATTACCTTTGTCTTAATCTGCTCAACAATCTGTTCGTAGATTGGCTGCATGGAAGAATGATTAATGATTAATTTCATTTCATCCCTCCTCCGTTGTAAACAGTATATAACAGTTTGTAACTGTTGTCAACTGTTTTATACTGTTTATTAAAAATATAAAAAGAGGAGACTGCTACGGCTTCATGCAACAGTCTCCCCTTATCCATACATTAAATTCTAATCCTACACATCCATAATAATCGGCAGCACCATTGGTTTCCTCTTGGTACGTTTCCAGATAAACTCATTCATGGTATCTCTGATTACCATCTTAATCTTACTCCAATCCGCATTGCGCTGGTGCAGCAGGCAATCCTCCACAGCCTCGCTCACCACGTTGCGGGCCTCCTCCATCAGCCCCTCGGACTCTCTGACATAGACAAACCCACGGGACACAATATCCGGTCCGGCAAGCAGTTGGTTGCTTCCCTTCTCAAGAGTCAGCACCACAATCAGGATTCCGTCCTCTGCCAAATGCTGTCTGTCACGCAGCACGATATTTCCCACATCGCCTACGCCAAGACCGTCCACCAAAATCTCTCCTGTGTGCACCTTGTCCACAATCTTCGCCTCCTGGGCGCACAACTCCAGCACGTCTCCGGAATGAAGGATAAATACATTCTCCTTGGGAATTCCCAGGGTAGTCGCAATTCCCGCGTTCGCCTTCAAATGACGGTATTCGCCGTGAACCGGAATGGCATACTTGGGCTTCACCAGAGAATAAATCAGCTTTAACTCCTCCTGGCAGGCATGTCCGGA
Source organism: uncultured Dorea sp. (assembly GCA_910584575.1). Classification (GTDB taxonomy): domain Bacteria; phylum Bacillota; class Clostridia; order Lachnospirales; family Lachnospiraceae; genus Sporofaciens. The sequence continues at coordinate 2,594 of CAJUBG010000006.1, read as the reverse complement.
TACATGGGCGTCGGAAAAAATCACGTCCGCCCCCTTTGCCGACAGCTCATTGATGACCCTGGAAACGGATTTCTCATTGCCCGGAATAGGGTTAGAGCTGAATATAACCGTATCCCCCGGCATAATTGAAACCTTCTTGTGCACGTCCGCCGCCATACGGGACAACGCCGCCATGGATTCCCCCTGGCTTCCCGTCGTAATCAATACCGTCTTCTCCGGCGGATAATTCTTAAGCTGGTCAATCTCAATCAACGTCTTGTCCGGCACATTCAGATACCCCAGTTCCTGGGCAACCTGAATAATATTTACCATACTGCGCCCTTCCACAACAACCTTCCGTTCATATTTGCACGCCGAATTAATAATCTGCTGCACTCGGTCTACATTAGATGCAAAGGTCGCAATAATAATCCTGGTATTTTGATGCTCTGAGAAAATGTGGTCGAAGGTGATTCCCACTGTCCTCTCTGACTGGGTAAACCCTTTTCGCTCGGCATTGGTGCTGTCCGACATCAGCGCCAGAACACCCTTCTTGCCAATCTCCGCAAATCTCTGCAAATCAATGGCATCCCCAAATACCGGCGTATAGTCCACCTTAAAGTCTCCGGTATGCACCACAATCCCCGCCGGCGAATAAATCGCCAACGCCGCCGCATCCTGGATACTGTGGTTCGTCTTAATAAACTCTATTCTGAATTGTCCAAGATTAATCGACTGCCCATGCTTCACAACCTTCCTCCTGGTACTGCGCAGAAGGTTATGCTCAGTCAATTTCCTCTCAATAATTCCCATTGTAAGTTTTGTCGCATAGATTGGAAGATTCATCTCCCGCAATACATAGCACAGCGCGCCGATATGATCTTCATGTCCATGCGTAATCACGAATCCCTTCACCTTCTGGATATTGTCCTTAAGATAGGTCACATCCGGTATGACAAGGTCGATTCCAAGCATGTCATCCTCCGGGAAGGCCAGACCGCAATCCACGACAATAATACTGTCTTCATACTCGAAGGCAGTAATGTTCATTCCGATCTTTTCCAGACCTCCAAGCGGAATGATTCGCAATTTTCCATTGTTTTCTTTCTTCAAATTTACACCTCCACGTGCGTCTCCGTTCTATTTTCCTGCCATCTTCAGGCACTCTTGGCATTGTCCGTAGAACTTTAATTCGTGGTCTGACACGCAGAAGCCCGTCTCCTGCTCAACAAGACGCTCTAATTCATCTAAGAGGTCTTCTTCAAACGGAACCACTTTCCCACATGTCTTACATATCAGATGATGATGATGGTGCTTTGTCTCCCCGTCAAACATATCGCTGATCTCATAGCGCAGGCACCCGTCATCAAGATTGATCCGATCCACCAACTGCATTTCCCGTAACAACTGCACAGTCCGGTAAATGGTAGCCAGTCCGATATCCGGATAGTCTTCCTTCACCAGTTCGTAAATGTCTTCCGCAGTCATGTGCTTATCGCGATGATCTGCAAGTACCTCTAGCACAAGCAACCGCTGGTTGGTTACTTTAAGGCCCTTTTCTTTCAGCATTTTCTTAAAATTCTCTTTACTGATGGACATAGTATATTACCTTTCGATCTCGACGTCTTCGAGCAACTCCTCGAAAACCTTCGATATTGCCGTAAGCTCCACGTCATCCTCCACAATCTCATAGATACTGTCCGACGACGCCTCCTTTGACGTATCCTTAAGGATCAGACATTCTGCATCCCCTTCCTCTGAATCAGTAACCAGAATATAGGACACACCGTTCACCTTTGTCTGCTCCAGCACAAAAAAATCCACTTCCTCCGAAATATCCTCCGACCTGAATCTTATCTTTTCCATTATAATCTCCTCAAGAATACGGTTTCTTACTTTCCTGCCGCCAAGGCATCCAGATATCCCTGCAATATAATTACAGCCGCAACCTTATCGATATACTTCTTGCGGTCTTCCCGTCTCACCTTATTCTCAATCAAAGTCCGTTCCGCTTCTACTGTGGTCAAACGCTCGTCCCACATCACGACCTCAAGGCCGGTCCGACGGGTAAGCATCTTCCCAAACTCCATAGATTGTTCCGCCCGTTCCCCAATATCATTGTTCATATGCTTGGGAAGCCCAAGCACAATACGCTCGACCCCGTACTCCCCGATCAACGCCTCGATACGCGCACAGGTCTTGCGCAGCTTGTTCTCCTCCTTACGGCAAATCGTCTCTATCCCCTGGGCAGTAATGCCTAAAGCGTCGCTGATCGCTACGCCTACCGTCTTAGACCCATAGTCCAGTCCCATGATTCTCATAGATTATACCCATCTGTTGTGCTCAATATACGTCTTAAGCATTTCTTCTACCAGTTCGTCCCTCTCCATCTTCATGATCAGACTCCTCGCCCCGTCGTAGCTTGTGATATATGTCGGGTCCCCTGACATAATATACCCTACAATCTGGTTCACCGGATTATATCCTTTTTCGCTCAATGCCCTGTACACAATCTCAAGTATATCTTTTGCTTGAATCTGTGGACCGCTTTCTACCTGAAAAAACTGTGTGCTGCTTAAATCTCTCATATACTCACGTCCTCCAAAAATACTTCA
>CAJUBG010000005.1 GCA_910584575.1 uncultured Dorea sp. | reverse complement strand
CTCCACCTTCTACACCTCCTACGGCTAAACCTTTTTTATTCTACCATAAGATGTCTAAAATAGCAAGAACGGATTCCTATATTCTGCCACGTCCCCTAACCTTTCCTCAATCCGAAGAAGCTGGTTATACTTCTCCACCCGTTCAGAACGGCACGGCGCGCCAGTCTTAATCTGTCCGGAATTAAAAGCCACGGCAATATCCGCAATGATAGAGTCCGCCGTCTCACCTGAACGGTGGGAAACAATCGTCCGGTATCCGGCATTTTTCGCCGTCTCAATGGCATTAAACGCCTCGGTCAGCGTGCCAATCTGGTTGACCTTCACCAGTATCGCATTTGCCGCCTCCCGCGAAATTCCCTTCTTAAGCCTTTTCACGTTGGTGACAAACAAATCGTCCCCCACAAGCTGTATATTCCCACCCAGGCGTGTGGTTAATAATTCCCATCCGGCCCAGTCCTCCTCATCCAACGGATCTTCAATGGACGCTATGGGAAATTCCTGAGTCAATTCCTCATAGTATTCAATCAATTCCTCTGCCGAACGTACTACCTGATGTCCATGCATCTTGCTTTCGCCCTCGAAAATATATTTCTTCACATTCTTATCATACAGTTCTGTGGCCGCCACATCCAAGGCAAGCATAATATCCTCCCGCGGCCTGTAACCTGCCGCCCCGACTGCCTCCATAATAAAGCGAATGGCCTCCCTGGCATCCGGAAGATCCGGCGCAAATCCTCCCTCGTCTCCGACTCCGGTGCTGTACCCGTGTTTTTTCAGAAGCTTCTTAAGGGCATGGTAGATCTCCGCACACATGCGAAGCCCTTCCCTGAAGCAGCAGGCCCCCACAGGCATAATCATAAATTCCTGGACGTCGATGGTATTGTCCGCGTGCTTCCCGCCGTTCATGATATTCATCATAGGAACAGGGAGGCGTTTTGCATTGGTTCCGCCAAGATACGAGTACAGGGGAAGCTTAAGAGCCAAAGCAGCGGCCCGCGCTGTTGCCATGGATACGCCAAGCATTGCATTTGCCCCAAGATTGGACTTATTCTCCGTACCGTCCAACTGTATCATGATTCGGTCAAGCATAGGCTGGTCGAATACATTTACCCCAATAACCGCAGGCGCAATCCGCGCATTCACATGGTCTGCCGCCAGCTCTACGCCAAGCCCGCCATAGCGTTTTTCTTTGTCACGCAGCTCTAACGCCTCATACTGTCCGGTAGACGCACCTGAAGGTACGCTTGCCCTTCCCAGATACTCGTCTCCGGCAAGCACTTCTACTTCTATGGTCGGATTCCCGCGGGAATCTAGGATTTCTCTTGCGTATACATCCGTAATCGGTAAATACTTATGCATCTCATTTCCTCCTGGTATAGTATTGCCTTCCTCCTATATTATGCGCCGCTTTTTTGATTCTAATGCAGATTCAATAATTCCATTGACTTTTCTCAATGTCAGCGTTACAATCGGGTGTGGTATTAAAAGAATATTTTGTCGAGGTTTATCATGAAATCACAATTTAAGAACTTTGTTTATCTGACTCTAAGTACACTGGTAATGGCGGTTGGCATCTATTTTTTCAAATTCTCCAACAACTTTACCTTTGGCGGAATCACAGGACTTGCCGTACTGGTAGCCAAGTCCGGCTCCATTTCCGCGGGAGACTTTTCTTTCATTGCAAATATGGTTCTGCTGGTCATCGGCTTCTTTGTTCTCGGAAAGAAATTTGCCGCAAAGACCGCATACAGCAGTATCCTTCTGTCAGTCGCCTTGTCGGGCCTTGAGCGTATCTGGCCCATGAGCCAGCCGCTGACCGACCAGCCCCTTCTTGAGTTGATATTTGCCATTGCTCTGCCGTCCATCGGCTCTGCCGTGCTGTTTAATATCGGGGCGTCCAGCGGCGGAACAGACGTGGTCGCCATGATTATGAAGAAATACACCAGCTTTAACATCGGAAATGCCCTGCTGGTCACAGACCTTTTTATCACGGTTGCCGGCTTCTTCGTATTCGATATCCAGACTGGCTTGTATTCTGTCCTGGGCCTGGCGCTGCGCTCTTTCATGATTGACGGATTTATCGAAAGTTTGAACCTTTCAAAATATTTTAACGTGGTATGCAAAAATCCGCAGCCGATTTGCGACTTCATCAAAGACGAGATGCACCGAAGCGCAACCATCGTCCAGGCAAAGGGCGCGTTCAGCGGCGAAGACAAATACATTATCTTCACGGTAATGAACCGCATAGAGGCAGTCCGTCTCCGGAACTACATAAAAGAACATTCGCCGGATGCATTCCTGCTGATTTCCAATACCAGCGAAATCATCGGCAAGGGCTTCCATTCTATCTAAAAATAGGATTCTACTTGTAGTTTAGACAAAAACACAGGATTCTACTGACGTTCGATTGCAGGAAAGCTGATTTTAGGCTAAAATTTGTTTGTACGGAAAGCCTTTTTCTTCCGGTATATGTGGTGGGGAAAAGATACGAATAACTGCATCATAATAAAAATACAAGATACGTTATATTCCAATTCTCTGGAAATACCGTATCTTGTATTTTTTAACACGCTCTAACCTACCATCAAGCCTTCCGCCTTAATCACGGCAACCACCTGCTCAACATATTTCTCACACAGCTCATCCGTCGCTGCCTCTACCATGACTCGGATGACAGGCTCGGTTCCACTCTCCCTAACCAGGATACGTCCGTCGTCGCCCAGGGCTTCTGCCACCGCATTAACCGCCTTCGTAACCTCAGGATTCTCTCTTGCCGTCTTTTTGTCTGCCACACGGACATTCTTCAACAACTGAGGATAAATCTTAACCGGCTCAGCCAGCTTCGCCAAAGTCATCTTCTTCTCAAGCATTACCTCCATCACCATCAAAGACGTAAGAATTCCATCCCCCGTAGTGGCATGCTTGCTGAAAATAATGTGCCCTGACTGCTCTCCGCCAAGTGAGAAATTGTTGCGCACCATGTTCTCATACACGTACTTGTCGCCCACGGCTGTTTTCTCATACTTAAGCCCCGCCTTGTCGCAAGCCTTATAGAGTCCCAAATTAGACATAATCGTGGTCACAATGGTGTCTCCGTTCAGCCGCCCGCTTTCCTTCATATATTTTCCGCAAATATAAAGAATCAGGTCGCCGTCCACCACATTGCCGTTCTCGTCCACGGCAATACACCGGTCAGCGTCGCCGTCATAGGCAAAACCAACGTCCAGCTTCTTCTCCTTCACATACTGCTGCAAGACCTCGATATGGGTGGAACCGCAATTCTTATTAATATTCGTTCCATCCGGCTCACAATTAATCACATAGGTCTTTGCGCCTAACGCGTCATACACGCTCTTTGCGATGGCAAAGGCGCTTCCGTTAGAACAGTCCAGGCCGACACGCATATCCTTAAAGGAACGGGTTGCCAGGGAAATCAGATAGCCGATATAACGGTTTCTTCCTGCCGCATAGTCCACCGTAAGCCCGATATCCTCCTTCTTGGCCAGGGGAAGCTCATCCGTCTCTCCATCGATGTATGCCTCAATCTTTTCCTCCACCTCTGCCTCAATCTTATGCCCTTTACCGCTGATAATCTTAATGCCGTTGTCATAGAATGGGTTATGGCTTGCGGAAATCATAATACCGCAGTCAAAATCATCCGTCCTGGTCACATAGGAAACACTGGGCGTAGTGGTTACATGCAGAAGGTATGCGTTCGCCCCTGACGCAGTAATGCCTGCCGCCAGCGCATACTCAAACATATAGCTGCTTCGTCTTGTATCCTTCCCAATTACCACCTTGGCCTTATGGTCCTGTCCATAGTACCAGCCAAGATAACGCCCTACCTTAAACGCATGCTCTACCGTCAAAACCTCATTTGCCTCGCCGCGGAAGCCGTCTGTTCCAAAATATTTACCCATAATCATTAACTCCTTCATGTCATTTGCCTGATTTACCGTTTTTTTTGCACAATTATCGCAAAATACGTTACTATTATATAAGGTTTGGGTGAAATATACAACTGCTAATTTAAATAAATAGAGATAGGTTAATCTTCACTATATATCCAATCACTACAAAAGGGGCAGTCAATCAATACCGACTGCCCCAGATACCTTTCAGCAATTCCTTTGTTATAGCCAAATTTTCTTTTTCCACATAAAAGGAATATACCATCTTCATTTTATTCATTCCAAGAGTCCCTATTACCGCAGTATCAATGGGATTCTTCTGTAAAATCTCTTTTACTTTGATTTTATATTCTATATGATACTGTGCAAATAACTCCTGAATCTCCTGCTTTTTCATGTAATCGCTTACTGTAACAACTTTCGACCAATGAAATATATTCATCGTCTATCCACCTTAATGATGGAACAGCCGAAGCCCTGTAAACGCCATCGCCATCCCATATTTATTACAAGTCTCAATCACATTGTCATCCCTCACAGACCCGCCTGGCTGAGCGATATACTTAACGCCGCTTCTGTGAGCACGTTCAATATTGTCTCCGAAGGGGAAGAAAGCATCCGAGCCAAGAGAAACCTCCTTAAGCTCATCTAACCACTCCCGCTTAGCCTCTCTGGTAAATATCTCCGGCTTCTCCTTGAAAATCTCCTGCCATGCGCCGTCTGCAAGCACATCCATATAATCCTCCCCGATATACAAATCAATAGCATTATCCCTGTCCGCCCGACGGATAGAATCCACAAAGGGGAGTCCCATAACCTGTGGGGACTGCCTCAGCCACCAGTTGTCCGCCTTCTGTCCCGCAAGGCGTGTACAATGGATTCTGGACTGCTGCCCCGCACCGATTCCGATTGCCTGTCCGTCCTTTACAAAACAGACAGAATTAGACTGTGTATATTTCAAAGTAATCATGGAAATCGCCAGATCTCTCTTAGCTTCTTCGGTCAAGTCCTTGTTCTCGGTCACAACATTTGCAAAGAAATCGTCGTCAATCTTAAGCTCATTCCTTCCCTGCTCAAATGTAATGCCAAACACATCCTTATGCTCTAACGGCTCTGGTACATAATCTGGGTCAATCTGGATTACATTATAGTTCCCATTCTTCTTCGCCTTAAGAAGCTCAAGAGCCTCGTCCTCGTACCCAGGGGCAATCACACCGTCCGATACCTCTCTCTTAATCAGCCTCGCCGTATCTGCGTCGCACACATCCGACAGAGAAATAAAATCCCCGAAGGAGGACATCCGGTCAGCCCCTCTGGCCCTTGCATAAGCACAGGCAAGGGGTGACAGTTCGCCAAGATCCTCCACCCAGTAAATCTTCGCAAGAGTATCTGTAAGGGGAAGCCCTACCGCCGCCCCTGCCGGAGATACATGCTTAAAGGACGTGGCTGCCGGAAGCCCTGTGGCCTGCTTTAACTCCTTCACCAACTGCCAGCCGTTGAAGGCATCCAGAAAATTAATATACCCTGGCTTGCCGTTCAATACCTGGATGGGAAGCTCTTTCCCCTTCTCCATATAGATTCTCGATGGTTTCTGATTCGGGTTACAGCCGTATTTTAATTCCAATTCTCTCATCTGTCTCATCCTCCTACTGGTTCTTATTCACAATCCTTGTCTGATATTTTCCCGTGGCGATATCAATATACCGTACAAACAATGACACCTTATTCTCCTCGTTCAGGCTGTCCCAAAGCATATCCGTAAACGCATCCATATCGTCCAAAATCCCTATCAGCTTCGGCTCACCCTCAAAGCTTGGAAGCGGGTCGCCGTCACACTGATATGTGTGGATAAAATGTCCCTCCCCTGCTGCCGGATTCTCATAAGCAAACGTATAGCGGTTACAGCTTTCGGGGCTTCCGTTATTGCTCTTTAAAATCGACATGGCATAATTATAATTCCCGTTCTCGATATGCATAATCCCCGATATCCTCGGCGTATAATTGGGCGCGTCCGGCTCGAATTCACGGCATCTTAAGGATTGCTCAAAAGTCATCTGTCTGTCCATTCCCTCGTAAATGGTATCGGTCTGATCCCCGTTCGTCACAATAGTCTTATTCCCAAGCACCCGCACCGGCGCGTAGATAACCAGGCTTGGGTCCGTGAGTTTCGCCGGATCAAACGCCTGGGTGCGGATTCCTTCCCCGTCCCGTGCAAAGATACGGTTCCGGCTGTTCACACTTCTCCCCATGATAAAATAAGCGGTAACCGCGCTTTTCCCGTCAGGGCTCTTTCCAATAATAATCCCGCGTCCAGGATATGAATTACCTTTAAGTTCCTTGTCGATTGATAACATTTTCATACAAAATCTCCTTTTTTCGATGATTTTTGACCTGTTAGTTTATTATATATAAAATACTTCTCTTTTTCCAGTAGTATTTTCTATTGAATCCATGTTTTTAGAATGATACAATGTAAGTAAAAAACAGGGGGACAAGTTTCATGCGAAAACGAACATTTCTTATCTCCTGCATATTTGCTTTTGCCTTGCTCACCGGCTGCAGCGACAATAAGGCGGACGAATATGTAGGAGGACAGATTACTTCCATCAAGGAAAATGGCTCTGACAGCTTTGCCACAATACTGGATGAAGGGATTGCCGAGAGCAACGATTCTTATGTCCTGCAGTTTCCGGAGGAACTGCGGGAGCCTTATCTGGAATTTATGAAGGATTCCTTTAGCTCAATCACCTTTGAGGTGGCAAAGGCAAAGAAGATGAATGACGGGACTTTTTCCGTCCAGGTAACTTACACTCCGATTAACATTAAGAACACCGTGGAAGCCGCCAACACAGAACAGATTGCTTCTTTAGAAACCACAGAGCTTACCGGCGCAGTTACTTCCATCCTTGAGAAGGATACCAAGCTGATTAAGGATTCTCCCTCCCGCGAAGATGAAACCATCACTACGCTGAACGTGTATCAGGACGGGGATTCTTATAAGATTTCCACGGAAAGCCTTGAGAACCTGTTTGAACAATCTCTATACGGAGTCATGGAGCCCTACAACCAGGTCTGCGACATCCTGGACTGTTACGACTTCGTTAAGGCTTACTTGGACGCTTCCTTCAAGGGTGAAGTTTCCCGTTTTGCCCTGCATACTGACCGCACCGAGGAGGAGGCCCTTGCGTGGTATGAGTCGGACGTGTTCGATCCGCCTGCGGACTTAAGCGAAGCCTATGTTTCCAGATACCAGGAAGCCTTAAAAACCATGTTGAAGCAATGCCAATATACGGTTGGTATCCCCAAGAAGGAAACCGGAGTATACAGCTACACGGTTGAAATCAAGACCACGCCTAACACCAGCTTAGAAAGCGCATACGCCGAATTCGAGGGCGGTACTTACTATTCGATTGATGAGGTTTCCTCCGGACTGGTAGCCGCTATGGAGAAGTACGCTGCCGCGCCTACCTTTGGCGAGGAGACGTCCATGACTATCTCCTTTAACGCTTCTTCTATGCTAAGCGCAGGAGACGCGAATTCAGAACTGGCAACACTGGCCACCACCATATTCGCAATACCGTAGCATAAGCTTATCAGGCTGCCAAGAAACACTATTCTCCCATCATTGAATTGGGAATATGGTTTTCCGGCAGCCTTATTAATATGCTTAGAAAACCGTCTTATTCCATTGGTATACTTTCATATCCACGCACCCGTCCACAAACTTTACTCCTTCTGCCTCCAGAAGCTCTGTCTGGCGGTTGCATTTCCCGCTTCCGAAGGCGCAGGACATCCTACCCTCCTTCGTCACCACCCGATGGCAGGGCAGGTCGCTGTTACAGGGCGCCGCATGGAGGGCATAGCCCACCACCCGCGCCCAGCGGCGGTTGCCGGCAAGCGCGGCAATCTGGCCGTAGGACGCTACCTTGCCTTCAGGAATCTGGCGGATCACGTCATATATCTTTTCAAATGAATTCTTTTCCTCCATTACATATCCTTACCTTTTCTTTACAATTCTTCCACCTTACAGACATGCTCTTTGGTTTTCTTGCTGTAACTGATTCCAACTGCAAGAATTCTTCCCGTATATTTAGGTTTCTCACCAAGCTTTCCGCTGAAACGAAACGCGTATCTCTTATCCTTTATCTGCTGGATTGCCGCTTCCGGCGTACTGTCCACTTTTAACTCAAGGATCATTGCGTCATCTGCCCTGCGCCCAGGGTAGAAAATAAAGTCCACATATCCTTCGCCTGCCTTATCCTCCCTCTCTACACGATACCTGTCCCGCGCCGAAAGGTAAACCAGATTGACTACCGCTGAAAGCTCTGTCTCATTATTATAGGAAAGAATCGGAGATTCCGTATCGTGGGCGAATTTCAGAATCTCAGTCATCGTCCTGGTATCTCCTGCAAGTGTAGCCGCAAGCATTTTCTTAGAAGCATTTGCCAGATTATAAATATATCCTAATGATTTTTCTTTCTTCATCATGGCGGCATAGCTCTCCATCAACTCCCTGTTAGGGATAGATACACACCCGTCGTCATATGTCAGCAGCCCATAAACTACCATAGCAGAATATATTTCATCCTTTGTCGAAAGCTGCATGGAGGTTGCGGCATACTCCTGAATATCAGCCGAAACCGCCTCCCCCGCAAACAAAAGCGCCAAATCCTCCTGCACGTCGTCTACATTATCCTTGACATATCCAAATATAGAGTCATAGGTTCCCGAACTCGTCCAGTAATTCCTGAGCTGATTGTCCGTCAGGGCGCATACAATCGAGCGCGGATTATAGATTCTGCCGCCCGCCGCAGTATGATAACCGTCATACCACCCTGTTAAGTCCTCACGGGAAATCTTTCCGTTTTTCACTTCTTTCTGATAAACCGCAAAAATCTCATCCACTTCTGAATCCAAAAATCCAAAATACTCGCTAAAACGCTCTGATGTCGCCATATTATATTCTAAAAACATATTAATCTCAGAACCGTCCGAATATTTTGTAATAGGGAGAATCCCCGTCATATACGCCAACTCTACATATACCTGTCCCTTTAGCAGAGAACGCAAAAATCGTAAATAGCTCTGCTTTTCTTCCTCCGTAACATATGACAAATGAAACACGGCATCCCATTCATCAATTACAAAGATAAACTTATCGCCTGTTTTCTGAAATATTGCTGCCAGTATATCCCATGAGGCACAGCTTGAATCAATACCGTACTCTGGATAAGCTTCTGCCAGATCGCGATTCAATCCATCCTGAATACGGTCTATATATTGCCTGTATGAACCGCAATCCCGCGGCTCTATGCTGAAATCAATATAGACCACATGATACTGATTCAGATAATTCCTGTAATCTCCACACCCCGCATCATTTAATTTCCTGCTGACTTCCCTGGACGCAATCTTGAGTTTCCCAAATACCTTATTCGCTTCTGCCGCCTTACCGAAAAAAGCGCCCACCATATTCGCCATAATACTTTTCCCAAAACGGCGCGGTCTGGTAATACAGAAGAAACGTTCCGGCATCCCCAATGCAGGAATCAGTTCCGCAAGTAATTCTGATTTATCTACAAAATATTTTGCCAAAGCCGCCCTTCTATATGCCTCATATGGAGTTCTGGAATCCAAAAACATTCCCATGTAAACACCCCTTTACTTCTTCCACTCTTTAATCCTCTTTAACCTTTCCCCAATCTCCTTTTCCTCCCCCTGCACCGTGGGATGATAATACTCCCTCTGGCTTAAAGACTTTGGCATACACATCATATGAGTCAGTTTTTCCTCTGTGTCGTGTGCATATTCATATCCCTTGCCATATTCCAAATCTTTCATCAATTTTGTGGGCGCATTGCGAAGCCAAAGGGGTACCGGCTCTGCCACAAGCTTCTTCACATCCTCCTTACACGCCTCGCACGCCATATACAGCGCGTTAGACTTAGGCGCCATGGCAAGATAGGTGACGGCATGGGTCAGGTGCACGTCACACTCCGGCATCCCCAAGAAATGACACGCCTGATACGCCGCCACAGCCACCGAAAGCGCATGGCTGTCCGCCATTCCCACATCCTCGCTGGCGAAGCGGATAAGCCTTCTGGCAATATACAGCGGATTCTCCCCGCCCTCCAACATACGGCACATCCAGTAGATTGCCGCGTCCGGATCACTGTTGCGCATAGACTTGTGAAGGGCTGAGATAAGGTTATAGTGTTCCTCCCCGTTCTTATCATAAAGCAGAGACTTCTTACTGATGCACTGTTCCAGTCCTGCATCCGTCACAAGGATTCCCTCTGCGCTGATTTCTCCGTTGGTTACTGCCATCTCAAGGGTATTGAGGGCAGTCCTGGCGTCGCCGTTGGCAAACGCCGCTATCGCCTCCACCTGCCGTTCTGTTATCTGGACATTCTGTGGGCCGAAACCCTTAGGACTTTTAAGCGCATGGTTAAGAACCTTCTTTATGTCAGCCTCCTCCAAAGCCTTTAAGACAAACACCCGACATCTGGACAAAAGAGCTGCATTGACCTCGAACGACGGATTCTCCGTCGTGGCGCCAATGAGGACGATACTCCCCTTCTCCACAAAAGGCAGGAAGGCGTCCTGCTGCGCCTTGTTAAACCTGTGAATCTCATCTACAAACAGAACGGTACGAATCCCCATCCTGCGGCTTTTCTCTGCCTGGTTCATCACCTCCTTAATCTCCTTGATTCCGCTGGTAACCGCACTGAAATTAATGAAATCCGCATTGGTGCGGCTCGCTATGATTCCCGCGAGCGTCGTCTTACCAACTCCTGGCGGTCCCCAGAAGATCATAGAAGATATCTGGTCCCGTTCAATCAACTGCCGAAGCATCCTTCCCTTTCCAAGCAGATGCGCCTGGCCCGCGAATTCCTCCAATGTGGCAGGCCTTAAACGGCTTGCCAGCGGCGCCGTCTGCTCTCTGTCGTCAAATAGCGTCATTTGTTCCATAGAAAGCCTCTAATCCTCCACTTCCACCACAGTCATAATCTCTGTAACGCTGCCGCCTGGCAGTTCATTCGTCCCTATGGTCATCCTTGCCGCCAGGCCCTTCTCTCCGTATAATTCCCGAAGCAGCATGGACGCGCCGTCTGCCACACCGGTATAGCTTCCGAACTCATCGGTACAGCGGACATAGGCAATCATCTGCACAAACTGTCTGACCTTGTCCAAATCGCCTAACTCCGATTTCAAGACTGACAGAATGTTCAATGCGCTAAGCCTTGCCCCCTCCTGCCCTTCTTCAACCGTCAAATCTTTTCCTACCACGCCGCTGACCAGAACTTCACCGTTTATATGCGCAGTCTGTCCTGCAAGGTACAGTAGATTCCCTACCCGCCTTGCAAGGACGTAAACACCTGCGGGGGCTGCTGCATTAGGAAGCTCTAAGCCCATTTCCTGTAACTTTTTCTCCACTCTCATATTTTTTCCCTCACTTTCTTTCTCTGTCTTTTCGCCACCTGGTATGTCGTGCAGGAGTAAGAACCTAATGCTCATTTTAATCAGCATTTAATAATCGCGTTATTAATCGCACCAGAGATTAATAACGCGATTATTAAATCATGGACTTTCCAGCTTCACTCTTATGACAGTTGTACCCTATATTTTCTATCCGCCCGATATAGATAAACCCCGCCCAGTAAAATGGCGTGCTATATATCCCGCCTTGATAGCGAATCAAAGCCCTTTTTGCCTTTCCAAGTGCCATATCAAAGGTCATCCCTTCTTTTATATATCCATAAAAATAATCCATCAAAACTGCCGTTGATTCTTCTTCTACCTCCCATAAAGATACAATCATATTTTCTGCACCGGCTATCATGAAAGCTCTTTGCAGCCCTGTCAGCCACTCGCCGCTTTCAGCACTCCCAAGTCCTGACACACATGTTGACAGCACAACCAGACGTGTATTCTTCAAATCCATCCGCAAAATATCCTCGCCGGATACCACCGATTGAGTAAAGCAATATCCATTCTCGCCAACCGTATCGTTCATGATAATTCCGCATCTTCTATATGGGTTATCTCTCTCATTACGGTTTCTTGTATACAGCTCCAGGTTATCCTGCTCGCGATAGAACCCATGGCTTGATAAATGTAAAATGGAAACATTCCCTTTTTCTATACTGCCAAGAAAATTTTCTTTGGAAAATGGACCGCCCTCTTTTTCCCCATTTCCCGAAAGGATTTCAACTGTATATCCGACAGAATGCAGTGCGTCAGCCGCCTTTGCGCATTCTTCCTCTGAATATTGAAGCGGAAACACCCCAAATGGATTGTTTTTTGTGATCACCGGACTGCCGCCTACAACTGCCCTTCCCGTATCCTGCATTTTTTCCATGCACAAAAGCTCCAAAAACGGAATATACAAAATCCTACTGTCCATTCCCAGCAGTATTTCAAATGGAACCAAAGCAAGCATACCGTCAGGGCAAATAATAAACCGACGGACTTCTTTCAAATATGGCATTTCTTTCATAACCGGTTCCAGCAAAAGCTGGTACAAATTCTGTTCCTGTCTCTGGGTAGATTGATCCCTCACTATAACATCTCGCAGTTGTAGAATGCTTCTCTTTATTAATGCGACATCTCCAATTCTCATTACCTTCTTATTCTGCGGCTCCGTATACTTCCAGACAATTACAAACCCCTGTGCATGAGTTATAATTCCTTTATCCTCTGGGCAGTAATAATCCATGCACCAAAAGCCTTCATATTGCTCCGCATTGTCTGCCAGCCCACTGTATTCCTCTTTTCTATGGCTCCAATATTCTGTCTCCGACTTTTCCAGCAGAAGCTTATGCCTATACTCTGTTTGCGGCTTCTCATGGCAAAACTCCGTCATAAAGTTCAAATAATTCAGTTCCAAAGCCAAATGATACCGATCTGTCTCATCGGCTCCAAGCTGCCGTCTAATTTGCCGCAGCAAATAGTAATCTCCTATTTTATAATTCTGCATCCACGAAAAAAGTTGCGAATTTTCCGGAATATCCGATAAATCCTGCCTTTCATCCATTAAGACAATGAAAAAAAGCTGATAAAAAAGTCTCATTGTCTTTTTATGGTTGACAAGATTCTCCACGCCCCCGTACTCTAGCGCTTCCATTATAACTCGCTTATATATTTCAAGAGCCTGCGCAGAATAATATAGCGCATCCTCAAAATTACCGACGGACAGGCTTCCCCTCACAATGTCAGCAAATGCATTTACCTTATAATAGGAAGCCGAAATACTATTGTTTTCCACCGCTTTTTTCAGGGCTTCCACATCCTCCATACGAATGTGTTCCTCACTCCCTAATTTATTGGCCAGAATCTCAAAAAATAAATAAGTATTCTCAAGCTTTAACTCATAAAGCATATCTAATGATGCCCGATAGAATTCCAACGAAGCCGCCCTGTCTGTATGACTCAAAATAATACCCTTCAGGCAAAAACAACGACATAACGCAACGGAAGCGGCATCCCCCATTATAGCGATCGCTTCATCAATCCAACGCAGTCCTTCTTCCTCATTCCCCTGTCTGGCATATGCCAAGGATAAAACCTGATATATCTCCACAAAGGAGTTCAATTTCCCGATATGTGGATTATCCTCTATACGCTGCATGGCCATACGGGCATAGTAAACTGCCCGTTCAAACTGCGACATACTCAAATATAGCCACGCCAAATTAATGATAATTTTCAATTCATCCCCCGACATGTCCTTCCCATTGTCTTTATGTCTACACAAATTAAGAGCAGCAAAGAGATAATGCTCTGCCTTATCATATTCCATCGTCCGCATATAGAGCAATCCCATATTTAGATAAACCGGAAGCAAAGCAAATTTATATTCTTCCCTGCTGACCGATATTTTCTCCGCTAACACGATTGCACGGCTCAACACCTCCTTGGCCTCATCATAATGATATCCATAGATATATGTCAAACCCAAACTTGTCCAATAGTTAATTTCCCACCAAACATCCTTTTTTTCTTCTTTTTCATACTCCTGAAAAGACCGCTTAAAATTTTGTACCGCCTCCTCCGTATCGCCCTGATCATCCAGGATTTCCGCCCGCATTTTGTATAACTCTTTGCCGCTGGCAACAATTCTTCCAGGTTCCGCTTCTATCAAATCCTTTATTTTCTCCGTCACCCTCAGACATTCATCCAGCCTTCCAATCTCCAGCCATCCGTCATATTCCATTTGCAGAATCCGGTACCGGATTTCCGCAGATGCCTGTGTTTCCTCCATCCATTGGTAACTGTTGCAGATTAATTTCAGCATATCCTCCCACATGTCCTTCTGTTCTAAAATGACACAATAATAAAAGATAAATTTATGATACACGGAGGCAGGAAACTCTTGCATTCCATCCCCCACCGCAACCACTGCATCTTTCACCTTGAATGCCTTATCGGTCTGATGCTGTTCCAAATATAACTCCTCCAGTTGGAACATAGTCTCTATTAATCCCACATCATCCCTATCAGAAAGCTCATATTGCACACGGATGGCCAACTTATAGTACTCCTCTGCCTCCCCGTAATTCAACAGTTTTTGGCTGCTACACGCCAAATTGCGAAGATTTAAATAGTACAACCGATAAAATAGGGTTTGCGACACATAATCAGGCAATACACAGACTTTCCTCATCATCCCATTTGCTGTCCGAAATGCCTTGTATGCTTCCTCTGTCCTGTCATTCTCTATATAAATAACACCTAAATTATTAAAAACAACAGCTTTTTCATAATTTAAATCCTGCGACGACATATCGATTATTCTGATAAGGAGTAAGAAAACCCTTTCTGCCTCCTTCGCCCATGGATTACCTGAATAGTATATTCCAATTCCATATTTGATGAACTTTGACATCTGATACCGGAATGACATCTCCTGCGGAATTTCTCCCTCTGCAATCCAAGCCGCCTTCTCCGCCGCATCAAACCGCGCCAGCGATTTTTCTAAATCTCCTCGTCCCCAATATTCCAATGCTGATTCCAGACAGTCCGTTACTTTCCTATAAGTACATTCTTTTTCCATTCCCCCCATCTCCTTTAAATTGCCTTATTCTTTTGTGACAAAAATATGGATGTCTCCGTTCTCCTTCGCTTGAATATCGAGGGAGGGCAATTCCTTATCCATATAAACCGTAATCTTTTTCTTCTGACCGCCAGGTTCCTTCTGTTCGATATCAATCACGGTATTTTCCTTTTTATGCATTTTTACGTAATTGTACACAACCTCAATCACTATCGGCAAAAAACTTTCCGCGATAATTGCAATCAATGATATGATTTCTACCTCATCTAAGATTCCCTTCTGCCTTGTCCCGACTTTTTTCACGGTCTGCAAAACAATCCCTCTTTTTTCCAGTTCCTGCACCAATTCCTCCATTTCTTCCTGCTGAAACAGTTCCCCATCCAATTTTATCCGCATTTTCCCCTTTCCCCGCCTTTCCAATATTTTTCTTAAATCTACCATACATAAAGCAGTTTTTCAATCTTTTTTACTCATGTGACTGAAACATCCACCTTGCACGCAACCTCCCTACATCTCCACCACCCTCGTAGCCACATTCTCCCGAAAGGCCGCGTCATGCTCTACAAACAGAAGCGTTGGCCGCCATTTCAGCAGCAACTCCTCAATCTGAACCCGTGACAGCACGTCAATATAATTCAACGGTTCATCCCACACATACAGATGCGCCTGCTCGCACAGACTCTTTGCAAGCAGCACCTTCTTTTTTTGCCCCGCGCTATAAAGGCTCACATCCTTTTCAAACTGCTCTCTGTTAAAATCCAGCTTGCGAAGCACCGCCTTAAACAGACTCTCCTCAAGCCCATACTCCACGGCTATCTCCCTCAGACTCCCTCTAAGAAACGACGTATCCTGAGAAATATACGAAATCTTAAGTCCCAGGCCCACATGGACATTTCCCTCAAACGTAAGCCCCTCTCCAAGCAGCAGCTTCAAAATACTGGACTTCCCGCATCCATTCCTGCCGGAAAGACAGACCCTCTCTCCCTGGCGAAGGTCAAATGTAATTCCTTGGCATACCTTCTTCTCGTCATAATAAACCGACACATCCTTAAATTCCGCCATCAAATCCCCATGGTAGGCAAGCGGGCGCATCTTGAGCGCATCCATAGTGTCAATATTCTTAAGCAGCTTCGACTTCT
This sequence comes from uncultured Dorea sp., assembly GCA_910584575.1. Classification (GTDB taxonomy): domain Bacteria; phylum Bacillota; class Clostridia; order Lachnospirales; family Lachnospiraceae; genus Sporofaciens. The sequence goes on along the minus strand of CAJUBG010000005.1, from coordinate 73,123 downwards.
CCTCAACAGCCTGCTGCCGGCGGTTTTCCAATACCTTGGCACGCTTCATCATCTTCGCCGCCTTGTGCCCAATATGTCCCCGATCGGGACGAAGCCCTGCCACACGCTGCCCCTTCTTACTCTTTTCCACCTGGTCAGACCATCCGGAAGACTGTCTCGCCGCTTCCTTAAGCCGCTTCACCTCTGACTCTAGCTTCTGATTCTTTTCTGCCTCTAACCGATCCCTGGCCTCTTTGTTGGCATACCATGAGCCAAAATTCCCCTTCTGCACCTCAATATTCATCTTATTAATCGAAAGGATATGATCCACACAGGAATCCAGGAAATTCCGGTCATGGGAAACCAATATAAATCCCTTCTTCTTATTCAAATATCGTGCAATCTGCCTTCGGGCCTCCACATCCAGATGGTTGGTCGGCTCGTCGATTAAAAGAAAACGATCCTCCCCCAGAAACAGAGCCGCAAGCAGCACCTTCTCCTGCTCTCCATAGCTCAATGTACAAAACGGACGATATAAGACCTCTGCGTCCACACCTAAAAGATTCAACTCCCGAAATAACTGCCATTCCTCAAACTGAGGGTTCATTTCCTCCAGAAGCGTTAAAGTCATCCGTTCTTTTTCCTTCACCTCATAGGGAAAATAAATGAATTTGGTACTGGATACAATCCGTCCCTGATACTTATACTCTCCTAAAAGAAGCTTCAAAAACGTAGTCTTGCCCCGCCCGTTGCGTCCCACGAAGCCTAGCTTCCAGTCCGTATCAATCCGAAAGGAAACACCTCTAAACACCTCGTCAGAACTGCCCTCATATGAAAAACTCAAATCCACCACATCTATCATTGCCATATATACGCACCTCCCGTCCATCCGTATCCGGCTCTCCCACAATAGGAAAACCAATAAAAGATACGAAAAAAGCTGCAAGAAAGTCTCCTTACAGCCTCAAGAAATACGCACAATGACCCACTTAGAGAGGATGCATTGCTTCTGTTACTATTTCCAAAATGAAGGGATGTCTGACTTTCCTGCTATCGGCACAACAAAAAGACGGAATATAATTCCGCGTCCCTTGTTATGCAGTTACACCTTTTAGCAAGAAATCTTCTTCATCCTTTCATCTCCAATCTGTCATATTCTGAAGACAGGATAACACAGGGCGGTACAAATATCAAGATATTTATTTCATGAATTTCTGTATGGTCCAAAAAACACCCGCCCATTGCGCCAGTAAAATAACCGGTATTCCAATCCTGAACTTTAGATGGCGCGTCTTATGCCGGAATACCTTCATTCCGGCATAACTCCCAAGGCTGCCCCCAAGGAGGGCAATCAGAAACAACGTATTCTCCGGCACCCGCCACCGATGCCTCACAGCACAGCGCTTATCATAGCCAAATACCGCGAAGCCAATCACATTCATCACAATCAGAAAAGCCGCAAAAATCCATAATAGTTCCTCAGGCATCCTCCCTCACACCTCAATCTCCTTTTTTATGGTAAAGGAATAGATCATCTTCTCCTTTACCTTTTTTAAGGTCATCTGTTCCAATGCCTTACCATAGTAGTCAAGCTGGGCATGGTATTTCTTCGTAAGCTCATCTGCCTTAAAAATCTTGTCGGTCTTATAATCCAGCACCACCAGTCCGTCGTCTTCTTCAAAATACACGTCAATGATTCCCTGTACTAAAATCAGCTCGCCCTCCTGCTCGTCGGGATAGATTTCCCTTGCGTCAACCCCCAGGACAAAGGGCTGCTCTCTCCAAAGCCTTCCCTTCCTCGCCGCCTCCTTCATTCTCTGTCCTGCCGGACTTTCAAGGAAGCCAAGGATATCCTCCATGCGTATACAGTCCGCCATATCCTGTTTCATTTTTCCTTCTTCTATGTAACGTCTCACCGTTTCCAAAAGCGTGTCCGCGTCATATTCCCTTGAAAAATCCAACAACTCCATAAGCCTGTGGTACGCCGTACCGCGTGAGGCGCCGGTCAACTCCTCCTCATCTTGAAGGAATTTAGGAATCAAAGGAACCACATCCGGCTCCTCGTAAGGCATTTCCCCGAACTCCTCCATCTCCCCGCCTGCGGTTTCCAACAGATGGACTCGTTTCTTTAACTCGGATACCGTGAATTTAAGCTTCTGATGACGGCTCTTGGCATAGGGATAGCGGAAGGAGAACTGCTCGTTAAGGGCCTCTTTAAGCTCTGGCTCATATACTGCCTCCGTATCCCATCTTTCCAACATTGCCTTCGTGATGCGCCCTTTCGTCTCCTCCTTCACCTCCTCCCCCACAATATCCTGAAAGGTCAGTATCTTTTTCACGATTGGCACATCACAAGGAATTCCCGAAAGCGCGGGAAGCAGCCAGTCCCAATAAGTGACCGCCTTGCTTAACCGCCCAAAAGACAGGGCCTCCTCCTTCGTATCGCCAATCCTGTCATACTCCGCCGTTTTCTTCTCCAAATTAGAGATTGTGCCGGTGATAATCAGCTTCTCTTTCGCCCTGGTAAATGCAACATACAACACCCTGAGTTCTTCCCCCAGGCTCTCCAGCGCCTCCTCCTTTAGCATCACCTTCTTAACAATACTGGGACTCTTTGTTCTCCTGTCAATATCAATGGCAGAAAGCCCTACGCCCATCCTGGCATGAAGGGCTACGCTGCTTCTTGCATCCTGCATATTAAACCGTTTCCCCATGCCTGCCACAAACACGATGGGAAATTCAAGGCCCTTGCTCTTGTGAATCGTCATAATCCGCACTGTGTCTGACTGTTCATCCTCGATACTCGCCTCGCCGTAGTCTACATCATACTTCTGTAACTGCTCGACATAGCGCACGAAATGGAACAGTCCCTTGTAGCTGGTTGACTCAAAGGCCCTTGCCTTCTCCACCAGCATATGAAGATTCGCCTGCCGCTGTTCACCCCCAGGCAGGGCAGACACATAGTCCCCGTATCCCGTATCTTCGAGAATCCTCCACAGCAGTTCATGAATCGGCGTATAGGGTACGATTCTGCGAAATGCCTCCATCTGCCCCAGACATTCCTCAAGTTTTCCCCTGATTGAAGGGTCATTCCCCTCAAGCCGGTAAGCGGCTGCCGCCTTACAGAAGGGAAGCTCTTTATACTGACTCCTTACCATTGCAAGTTCTTCTTCGGTCAGATTTCCAAAGGACGACGCCAGAACCGCCGCTAAAGGGATATCCTGCTGCTGGTTGTCAAGGACGCGGAGATAATCCAGCAGGACGCCGATTTCCTGAGTAGCGAAATACCCCTCCCTTGTCCCTGCATACGCGGGTATCCCTTCTTGGTTCAGCACCTCTGTAAACACATCCGCAAAGCCCTTCACACTCCTGGTCAGTATCACGATATCCGAGTAGCGGACCTCCCGAAACTCTCCCGTTTTCTTATCTATAACCTGATGTTCCTCCCGAAGCCTCCGTATCCGTCCGGCGATTGCGCGGGCCTCAAGCTCTCTGTCCGTAAGGGCGCCGGATGAGCCATCCTCCCATTCCTCAAGGTCACTGTCAATCACCAGCACCTCTGTCTCAAGGTTTTCACCCTCCTTGTAATCAGCGCCCACATACAGAGCCGCCTGGCTGTCATAGACAATCCCGCCCAAATCCCTAGTCATAATCCGCCGGAAAATGTAGTTTACACTGTCTAAGACCTCCCTCCGGCTGCGGAAATTCTTATGTAAATCAATCCTCTGCTTCTTTAAGGCCCCGTCCTTGTCCTCCTCAGGCGGCTTCACCTCATAGGTGTGGAACTTCTCCATGAAAAGCTCTGGCCTTGACAGGCGGAAACGGTAGATGCTCTGCTTCACATCCCCCACCATGAAGATATTGTAGCGTCCTTCTGACACCCCTGAGATACTGGTAAGAATCGTCTCCTGTATCAGATTGCTGTCCTGGTACTCGTCAATCATAATCTCCGAAAACTGCTCTTGATACTCCCTCGCCACAGCCGACGGACGAAACCCCTCGTCCGTCTTTTCCGTCAGTATCCGCAGGGCATACTGCTCCATATCCGAGAAGTCAATCATATTCTGACTGCGCTTCTTTTCCTCAAACTGCGCGGAAAACAGAAGCGTAAGCTCTAAAAGCTCATCCACGAAAGGACGGCACGTTCGAATATCTTCAAGCATATCCTCTGCGCTCTGGTAAAAATACTGGCCAGTAAGGTCCTTAACAATCCCCTTAACCTCGTCTCGGATTGCCTTGACCTGGGCTGTCTTTTCCTCGGATACCGTCTTGTCTCTGTTGGCGGCAAGACGTCCCCAGGAAATGTCTGCCATAGCCCCCGCCATTTTCTCAAAAGAATCGTAAGACAAAAGCCTCTCGATTAACTGCGAATCGCCAAGAAGCGTAGTCTCATAGGCGGAAGGCCCGTCTGCCTCCTGACAGATGAAAAGCCCTGTTTCCAAAAGTCCCTTTGCTTCCCTTAAATACTCCATGGTATGCCCCATTGCCAGTCGGACGGCTTCGCCCTCCTCCAACTCCTTAAGGCTTTCGGCGCGGTACGCATCCCTACACCTGCGAATCCATTCCTCAGGATCCGGATAACTGCGGGAAAACTCGTAGATTTTCAGAATCAACTCCTCTATCCTCTTGTCGTCCCTGCCGCTTCCGTAGGCCACAGAGAAATCCAGAAACCTCTGGCTTTTCTGCCGGTACTTCTCCTCCAACAGCTCTAAAAGCACCTCCTGGCGCAAAAGCTTAAGCTCACCCTCCTCTCCGGTTCTGAAGCTCGGCTCTATATCAATGGCATGGAAATGATCCTTCACCACAGACAGGCAAAAGCTGTGAATCGTCGTGATACGTGCATTATGTATCAGGGTCGCCTGCTGCTTCAGATGCTCGTTGTCAGGATTGTCCAAAAGCTCTTTCTCGATTGCCCCTCGAATCCTCTCCTTCATCTCCGCGGCTGCGGCCTCGGTAAATGTCACGATCAGCAGATGATCTACATCCACAGGATTGTTATCCCTGGTCAGCATGGAGATAATACGCTCAACCAGAACCGCCGTCTTTCCTGAGCCTGCCGCCGCTGACACCAAAATATTCCTGTCCCTTAAGTTAATGACCTGTTGCTGCTCTTTCGTCCACGTTACACCCATAATCTACGCCTCTCCATTCCCCTCGTCTGCCTTCATGGCCGCAAGAATTTCCTCCTTACTTGCCTTGTCAATCTCTCGGTATACATATCCGGGAATTCTTCTGTCAAATCCGCAGACATGCCGGTACTTACAGTAATCGCACCCTGTCTCCTGCCCTTTCCGGTAAGGTACGGCCTCGGTAACGCCCTCAAGAATCTTCCCGTGGGCCTCCTTAACTTTACGTAGGGCATGATTCATCATCAGCCGGAATTCCTCCTCCGGCACAGCCTTTGAGCCCTTGGCCAGACTGCCGTTCTTGTTATATTTCACCGGAACCGCATAGGATTCCCCGCCCTTTGTGTGATCCAGATGCGTAAGCACCTCGTCTTTTAAGTTAATCACTCCGTCCGGACGAAGCTCTCTTAAAATGGCGTCCTCTATCTCGTCCTCCTTAAGCTTCTCCACCAGCGGATCCTTAATCCGGTAATAGAATACCCCCGCCGGAACCACTTCACGCTCAGGATGGCGCTTTTTTTCCAACTCCACCGCCCCGTTCATATACACCATAAGCTGCAATTGCAGCCCGTGATACAGGGAAATAATATCAAACGCCTTGCTTCCCGTCTTGTAATCTACCACCTTCACATAGGTCTTGTCATCCTCCTTACAAGTATCGACCCTGTCAATCTTCCCGTAGGAGAAGCGAAGCTCATATGCGGACGGGCGGAAATCTCCGGCTTTTAACTGTTTTGTCAGCGCCCACACGGTACACCCTAGCATCCGCTTCATCCGGACAATCATATACTCGTCGCGGGCAGAGCTGTAAAGTATGGAATTACCGTAATCCGTGACTGCCTCCTCCACGCTCTCCTCTACATACTGCCTCCTAGTCTCCTCCGGAACCTCTACCCAGTCATAGCCCTTGGCCTCTAACTTCTTAGAATACCTCTCAAGCGCGCTATGGCAGACATTTCCCAAATCCACCGCCTTAAACTCGTACTGCTGCCTCTCCCGCAAGCCTAACCCATAAGTCAGGAAATGGGCAAAGGCACAGGCCGAAAACTGCTCTATGCGGGTAATGCTGTCCTCAAAATCCTCTCCGTAAAGCTTCTTCGCCGCCTGCTTTGTCAATCCATCCATAGGGCGGCGGTAATACCCTGCCGCCAGCAGGCTTTCCACCTTCTTCTGCCACCTCTCCTCCTTCTTATACCAGGTGTAAAGCTCACTCCAGACCTCGTCCACTCCCTGGTCCATGCCCCTAAAGCCGCGAATCAGCCAGTCAAGCCCTAATTCCTCCGTAAGCTCTCTCTTGGCCAGCCCCCTTTTCTCCTCATCCTGCACCGTAAGACCTGGGTACAGCCTGCGAAGATCCTGGATTAAATAGGACGGACGGATGCTCTTTCCATCCGAGGATACCTTACTGTAATAGACAAAGAGCCTCTCCGACGGCTTCGTCAGGTTCATGTAGAGGTAGAATTTCTGGATATAAGCCTTCTCCTTGCCCCCAGGCGCAAGGGCAAGCTTTTCCTTCTGGAAAGCCTCCCTGTCCCGTTCAGACAGAATTCCTGTACGAAGGAGAGAGCCCGGCAGATGCACGTCGTTCGCCCCCAGGAAAAACAAGGCGCGGATATCCTTAAGCCTGGTTCTCTCCACGTCTCCTGCCACCACCTGGTCCGTACTGGGCGGAATCACACCCACTCTGGCCTCCTCAAGCCCCGCGTCCAAAAGCTGGCAGTATTCCTCTAAGCTGACCGGCTCGTCTCCCAGAAGCTCTACAAACTTATCGAACAACTCCACCACAATCCGGTACACCTGGGCATACTCTTTGGCAAGGGCAAGCTCGCCCGCCGCCAAAAACTCCTCCTCCTGCCGTTTCAGACGAACCTGAAGCTTCTCCTTCACCATAAAATCATAAACAGCGTATGTGATATCCCGAACCGTCTTTTTGCGCTGTCTTAACACAAACATCAGGGAATCCACCTTCTCCACCAGCAAAACCCTGCAATGGTTCAGACGTTCAAGCTCATCCTCCCCCATGAATCTTAAGCGGCAAAGCCACTTCTCCTGCCATCTCTTATAGCCCCTGATTCCAAGCCCCAGGACATAAGTTTCAAGCTCGTCCACCTCTGCCGCCGAAAATCCTGCAAGTCCTGTGCGCAGGAAACGGAACACGCTCTCGTCGCTGAAATTCTTCCGCGCCATATTCAGAAGGCTTCGGATATATTCCACGAAGGAGTTAAGCAAAATGTTCCTCTTGTGGTCCATGAATACCGGAATATCGTACATGTCCAACGCCCGCTTCAGATAATCCCCGTAGGCATCCATATTGCTTACAATCACGCCGATATCCCGAAAACGCAGCCCCTCCTCACGGACCAGACGGCGGATGGCGCCTGCCGCAGCCAGGGACTCCTCCCATGGATTCCTCGCGGCATGGATGCTGACGGCCTCCTGCTCACCCTCAAATGTCCCCGTCCTGTAACGGAACAGATTCCTTTCCAAAAATTCCATAGGCGCATTTTCCCGAAAACGGTATACGGGCCTTTCATAAAGGCAGACAGAATCCTCCACCTCAATCCTGCCCTCCCTGGCAAGTCCCATAAGGGTATGCACCATATGCTTGCTGAGGGCGAACAACTGGTAGGGATGGCTGTACACAAAGGGGTCTTCCCGTTCGTCCATGGTCACCGTCACGGCCACCTTAGGGCAATGGCGCAAAAGCTCTAAAAGCAGCCGATTCTGTACAGGCGTAAAGCCGGTAAATCCGTCCAGAACGACGACGCTGTTCTTAAGCATCTCTGACTGGCAGATTATCCGGCTTAAACTATCAAGCAGTTCTTCTTTTGTAATGTATTTTCGGTTCAGATATTCATTGAACCCTTTATATAGAATCTGGATATCCTTAAGCTTATAGTAGAGCCTGGACTGGCTTCCGATGGATTCCATGACGGCAAGGAGCTCATCCTCCCCGATATCATACTGGGTAAATTCCGAGATGACAGACTTGACCTCAGCGATATACCCCAGTTTCTTTATATTCCCTTTCAACACGCACAGTTCTTCTTCATAATCTCCTGCAATCTTCCGAAGAATCAGGTTCTTTCCCACATCATCCAGCACAGGCAGCAGCTCGCCGCCAATCTCCTCGAATACCCGATAGGCAAGCCTTCCAAAGCTCAGGACGTCGATATTCATGATTCCCCTTCTTGGGTGCGCCGTAACCAAATCCTTCTGTGTCTGCATGGTAAACTGCTCAGGCACCAGCACGATATAGTTCTTCTCTGGATGGGAAATGGATTCCTTCACAATATACTGGTGCAGGCAGTATGATTTTCCTGAGCCTGACGGCCCGAATATAAACTGAAGTGACATCTTCTCTCCTTTCTACTGAAGGATGACACATTGACTGGAACGAGATAGATAGGAGGACTCAAAGCTCTCTTTGTCATATTCCACCAAACCGCTTAAGGGGTCTGCGATTTTCACCGTATTCTCGGTGTACCCCACCAATACTGCCGCATGGTCGTTGGTACTCCACTCCACATAGGCGCCCTCCTCTGTATTCCACCCTGTCGTGGGCCTGCGCGCCTCCATGTCAATCGTCACCCATACAATCACGGGGATTCCCTGACACACGAGCTGGTATAATTTCTCAGGCGTAGCCCCGTTCTGGTCAATGGCCCGTCTAGAGCTCTCCTGCTCTCCCAGGTAAGTGTTGGCAGCGGTCACAATCGCCCCTGTGCCGCACACATGGCCGTCTCCTGCCGGATCTCCGATAAAATAATGATTCAGATCCGTTCCCAGAAGCCTTCCATCACTTCCGTAACGTAGGTTCTCAGGCGCTTTGGGCAGATACTTATCCGACATCTCGGTCTTATCAACGTCAAAACCATAATAATTCAGAATCATGGTCAACGCTGTAATCTCACAGCCCTTCGGCAGCTCTGGGTTCTGCAATACCTCTGGAAAAGACGGAAGGGAATAATCCTCCCTCCGTGGAAATGCGGTAATCGCCGTAATTAGCTGTCCCTCCATTGCCACTACACGAATTGCACTCTCCATCACATCCGGCGCCAAATCCTTTGATAATTTGAATTGTGAAAGATCCGACTCCTTAGCGCTGTCCTTCGATGACTGGTCCGCGGCATATACCGTCCTAGTCCCCGCAGGGGTGAAAAGAACCGCGGCATGGACGGCTGCCAGGCAGATAACAGCCGCCCTCTTGGTCTTTTGTCTGTTCTTCAAGTTAATCCTCATACTCCTTTTCCTTAAAATACCTTTATCTATTTTAAATCATTTTGAGGATATTCACAACAGAAATTTTTTACATCAGCATATTGATTAGAAAACTGTCCCCGCCTTTTTGTTCTTCTTCCTTTGCATTAGAGACCTCGCCTAAACGTTTCATGGCTCTCTCAAGCATTGCCTTAACCTTCGCGACCTCATTCTCGTCGCACATATCGTTTGCCACTCCGTACTCACAGTCTGACAAATCCTTCTTCAGCAGGCCGATCACCATTTGAACCTGTGCCGTTGTTTTTGCCGAGGCCAACTGACGGGCGCGTTTTCCCTGGTTAAAGGCCACCCTGCCAGAGCGTTTTTCAGAATCCTCCCCCGTCTCCTCCAATCCGTTTAAGCCTTCGCTGCCCTCCTGCCCTACGAGCAGTTGGTCCTCTCTGGTTTCCTTCATGTCGCCGGCCTTTTGTCCGTCTCCCAATATTTCTTTGATATCTCCCGTCACAAGAGACGTAATCTTCTCATCCGCAAAGATCTCATCCAGAATGTCCTTTGGTATCTCCTGTCCCACACTCCAACCAGGAAGCTTCTCTTTGATGGCGCCTGACACCTCACGGGACAGCTTTACCTCCAACTGGCTTAAGGTCCAGGCAGCCGCCACACGGTCATCCCTCCTAAGTGTCTTATAATACTCGTTGCGCCTGCCGTGGTACTCCTCCTCCTCTGCCTGGTTGTCCCCCGACATTCCATTATACTTATAGTATGCCGTCTTCACATTTTCAAACACAAGCTCTTTCATCTCGTCCGAAACGTCAATAATCCTTTTCTGATTAGGAGCTCCTGTAACCAGCATCCCCTCCACACCGTAAGAATTCTTATAATGTCCGGAACGCAGGTCCTCAATCGTGTTCACATATCCGCCTCGCATCCTCCATCTCTCCTTTCATTTTTTAACATCACGGCAAGAATAAAGGTCCTGCCCTCCACCCTCCAATCCACAGTCCCCTGGTACTTCTGCGCCGCATTTTTGATATTCACAAGCCCGACGCCATGCATTTCCTTATCCGCCTTTTGGGTTGCAGGAAATTCCTCCTGGGGCTTTCTTAAGATATTTCCGTCAAAACTGTTCTCCATCCTTAAAAACAGCAGATTTCCCTTCTGAAAAGAAATAATCCGGATAAATGTCTTAGCCCCCGCCTCCTTTTCCCTAAGCTTTACGCAGGCTTCCAGCGCGTTATCAAGAGCATTTCCAAGAATAATCCCTATGTCGTAGCCCTTGACCGCCATGCCCTTTGGAAAAATAAGCTGTTCTGTCTGGAAGGAAAGCTCTGGCAGAGCCGTCATGATTTCATGGTATTTCATAGTCAGAAGCGCGTCCACCACGGCGTTTCCCGTCTTAAAGCCCACCTCTAAATCGTCTAGCCGCCTCTGAAGCTCGGATAAATAGCTCTTAAGCTCATCCTGCCCTCCATTTTCCGAGACAAGGCCCATGACGATGCCAAGGGTATTATTCATATCATGCCTCATGCTGCGGATACCGGAATAGATTCTCTCCATCTCTCCCATATTCTCCTGCATACTGGCCACCTGTCTCTGTAAAATGCTTCTGCTGTTCTTCTCCCTGTTCAGGCGGATGATATCCTGAAAGGCTTTCACCCCGTACAGAATCGACATAAGCGACACCAATAGAATTGCAGGGAGTACAATAACCAGCATGGGATATCTGTGATACAGGAATTCCTGACGCCCTCCCTCCACTGAAACGATGATAATCCGAAGCAGCGTACACAACAAAAGCCCTGCAAGAGCCGGAGTCAGGATAAACAGAAGCTCAGTCCTTCGGATTGCGTAGTCCTTCTCCCTGTAATCCTTCACGATTCTTCCAAGGGAAAAACGAATCATCAGGACAATAGCTGCCGTCTGTAAGAAATGCATCGCCGCCGTGCATATTTCCGACGAAATCTGAAGAACCCTGACAGATGTAATCATCCCCTCCCTGACGCACCAGTTCCACAGCAGAAACACCCAACTCATAGGGTAATCCATCAGGACAACCACCCCATAGACGCTAATCTCCATTACCGCCTGGAACGCCGCCACAAGGAACAGGGTCAAAGCCTTTAAACCATGGTAAAAACACAGCGCCAGAGCTGCCAGGATGCACAGCATTACCGCCTGTTTTCCTATGGTCGAAAGGCTTCCGGACGCGTCAGGCCAAAACCGGCTCAAACACATCCTAGACACAGCGTATAAAATCCCAACACACACGCCCCCGTACCCGTTTTTCATCCGGTATTCCAGAAAATTTCCAAAAAAATACTTAAGGCAATACCCCTCTGCGAGAAACAGCAGTATTTCCATCAGAAGGAAAAAAATCTCCATCCCCTCAGACAACGGAAACGCCCCCATTCTGCAAATACCACATGTAGGCTTTCACAAACTCGCCGTGCTTCTTCTTCGACAGGTAAACCTTCCCGCCGTCCGAAAGGCTGATACTGTCCGTACCATATTCCACAATGTACGCCATATTTACCAGATAACCTCTGTGGCAGCGGTAGAAGCTGTCTCCTAGCTGCGTCTCCAGCTCGTTCATAGCGGCATAGACCTCTATGACTTCATCCATTGTGTGAAGCTCTACCTTCTTGGCCCGGCTTTCAATATAGAGAATCCTGCTCTGGTCTATCGTAAGACGGCGGTTCCTTGTCCGGACAAACAGACACTCCCGATTCGCAGTCTTTCTTTTCTTAACCTCCTTAGCCCCGCGGCTTAATACCTCCAAAAGCTTCCCTTCGTCTATGGGCTTTAACAGGTAATGGAACGCCGACACGTCGAAGGCTTCAAACACATACTCCTTAAGGCCGGTGAGAAAGATTACGATTGTGTCTGCCTGCCTCCTGCGAAGCTCTCTCGCCGTCTCAAGTCCGCTTATGCCCTCCATCCGGATATCCAGGAAAATAAGATCGAATTTCTTTTCAGTTGCAAGGAGTCCTTCTCCTGAGGAAAAGGCAACTGCTCTGTACTCCGGACTCTGGCTCTGTATAAAATTCAACATCTGCTCTCTGATGACTGGCTCGTCATCTACCACCGCTATGTTCATATCTTCACCTCTTTTGGATTGCTCTACTTTTTATATCGGCAGAAAATATATTTTTAATGGGGAAATGGAACGAAAGGCTTTGATTTTGGGAATGAAATGAACTGATGAAAAATAGAGCATATAGCTTCTCAGTTTCTATATGCTCTGACGCTGTTATTATATTTGATTTTGATTAATTATGATTGTTTACGCTAACTGCATGACCTCTGCTTCAAGTTCTCTTAATTCTTCTAAAGATAATGAGGGTACACATAACGCGATTTCATCGAGTGATAGCTTTCCCATTTTTATCATTCTTTCTGCTGTTTCCCTGTCTGCGTCATGTCTTTCGCTTCTGATAAATGATTTCATAATCTGTTCTTCATCAAACAAACTCATCATAATCGTCACAACCTCCTTTTCTCTCTGCGCTAAATATTCCCTTAAAACATTCCTGTCCTTGCATATGCGGATTGTTTCCGTAACCGCCTTTTGTGTCATTCCATACTGTTTTGTATGCTCATTAAAAACTTTGCAGAAAATGATGTATTGATTGATGATATCATCTGTATCACTTTCATAGAGCACTTTGGCTTTAACCTCAATATCTATATCCTCGCCCTTGAAAAATTCCTCTGACAATACTATTCTATCGGTTTTTCTGCCCTTATTGCCTGTAAATATCACATACAATTCGGGTTTGGGTATTCTAACTTTTCTGCTTTTATAATAGTCTTGGCTGGTACGCTGAAAATACTCGTGATAACTTTGCGCCAGATACATCAAAACTCTTACCAGAATATTCACCGTCCATGTAGATTGTGCTTCTACAAGTATCATAAGCTTATTATTAGCAATAAAACCTAAATCATTATATAAATTATCAGTTAATACATTTGTAATCGTTACATTCGTAAGGGAATCCTCTGTCGCTGTGATGTCTTCTGGGTGGAGTGTTTTATACAGCTTTAGCAGATTACTCTTGTTTTGAAAAAGGTCAAGGAATACGCTGTTTTTCGCAGTACGCTTTGCCATAACTTCCTGCGTTTGTTTTGTATCGTCTTGCACTTTAACACCTCAATTTCTAAAAATCTATGGCAAAAAATACGATATATCTGACTCCTGCTACACTTTAATTATACAAAAAAATGCCTATCTTTACAATAAGCATTTTTTCATATAATACCGCTTATGCCCTTCGGGGCAGTTATCCAACACTCCAAATACTTCGTATCCCTGATTTTCATAGAAGCCCCGCGCCTGGAAATCAAAGGTATCCAGATGGATGAAACGGGCGCCCTTCTCGCGGGCAGCCGCCTCCACCTGCAAAAGCAGCTTCTTTCCAAGTCCAGTCCCTCTGTATTTCTCCGAAACCCAAAGTGCATCCACATCCGCACAGTTCCAACAATACATTCTGGCTACGATACCGCCAATCACCGTCCCTGCTTCCGAAACCACTTTCCTGCTCAAATCAATGAATAATTCTTCCTGCACAGCCGGAACACAGGTCAGATTATAGGCAACCAGGCCATCTATAATGCTTTTCTTATCTTCCTCGCTGCATGGATGAAGCTGATACATAACCTACCCCCTGTTTCCCAAACCTGACCAGTCTACGCTTCTCCTCCTACATTCCTCAGCTTCTCGGCAAATTCATTGCTTAATGTAATCTTCGCAACATAGAAAACGTCGCCCGTCATGTACACAGTCCAGTCGTCCTCAATCTCCACCTGAAGCTCTCCCCCTGGCATATGGACGATTACCTTGTTGTTGGTCATTCCTAATTTGTAAGCCACTCCTGCCGCCGCACAAGCGCCGGTTCCTGACGCCAGCGTGTAGCCTGCGCCTCTCTCATAAATCTCGATGGCTACATTCTCTTTGTCAATCACCTTCATAATCTGCGTATTCACACGGTTAGGGAAATATCTTGCCATCTCCGCATAATCACCGATCTTGCACACCAACGGCTTGGAAATCTCCCGCATGGGAATGATACAGTGAGGATTACCGATAGATACGCAGGTAACCGGATACAGCGTCCGTCCAAAAACCATATCCTCGTTAATCACTTCCCTGCTTTCACCCGTCACAGGAATATCGTCGCTCTTAAAGGATAACCGTCCCATAGACACCCGAAGGCGGCTTCCGTCCTCATTCAGAAACGTAACCTCCACAGGGCCGTTTCCTGTATATAGCTTAAAATTTTTCTTCTGTACATAGCTTGCGTCCTTCAGATATTTCGCGAAAATGCGAACGCCCGTTCCACTTGTCTCCGACTCGCTTCCGTCCGGATTCCAGACCTTCACATGCATCCCGTCCGCCTCAAGAATCGGTCCCTCCAGCACTCCGTCCGAGCCAAGCCCTGCGTTGCGGTCACAAATCATCTTCACATTCTCTTTGGAAAGCTTTAATTCATTTTTATTCGGATCAAATACCACATAATCATTGCCAAGTCCGTGATAACGCTCTAACACAACCTTCATTCCATTACCTCCATACATCTCTTACACTTCTTTTACCGTCTCTGGGTATACTTTTATCATAACAGGCATTATTTCCCATTTCAACACAATTCATGCCAATAACATTGCAAATCCTGCCATCTTACTGTATGCTATACTCAAGGGCACACCTTAATAAACGAAAAAATATCTGAGGGATGATATAAATGGAACAATATGAAAAAAAAGGGTATCTGAACAGCGAATTCCGTCTGTTTCACCTGACAGACCAAGAAACCAGAGAGGTAGAATACCACTACCACGACTTTGACAAGATTACCATCTTCCTCAAGGGGAAGGTCAGCTATATGATTGAGGGAAAATCTTATGAATTGAAGCCCTATGACATTGTGCTAGTCCGGCATAACGACATCCACAGACTTATAGCGGATACTTCCGTCCCATATGACCGGATCATTGTCTATATCTCCGTCAATTTTATGAACGCCTACAAGACGGATTCCTATGACTTAAGCTACTGCTTCCAGAAAGCCGAGGCAGAACACTCCAACGTCCTTCGGATTCCCTCCCTGGAGAAAAGCTCTCTGTTTCGCTCTATCTCACGGCTGGAAAAATCATTCAAGGACGACGGATACGCGGCTGAGTTATTCCGGCAGGTGCTATTCCTGGAATTCATGATTCACCTGAACCGCGCCGCCATGAAGAACCGTCTGGAATTCATCGATACGGATAACTGCAACTCAAAGATTCTGGATATCCTTCAATACATCAACGAAAACCTGGACAAAGAGTTAGGCATTGAAGTTCTCGCCAAGCGTTTTTATCTGAGCAAATACTATATGATGAGACTGTTCAAGCAGGAAACCGGTTATACTCTGGGACAGTATACCTCCCAGAAACGCCTCCTGCTTGCAAAGGAATTACTTTTATCCGGTGTGTCCGGCACGCAGGCTTGTTTTGACTGCGGCTTTAAAGACTACTCCACCTTCTCCCGCGCATACAGGAAATTCTTTGGAGAATCCCTTAAGGATACCCAGACAAACCAATCTCTATGACGAAATCTTAATCTTCTCGTATATCTCAACCGGAACATAAGCCCGCACGAAGATTCCGTCCTCTCGGTAATCCTCCTCCAGCAACTCCCCGAATCTTCGGATGAGCTTTAGTCTTCCCGCCTCCTGATAGGGATACAAAAACTCAATCAAACGCTTCTGTTCTCTTAACACTGACTCGATTGTCCGCAGAAGCTCAGGAATTCCTTCTCCCGTCTTTAAAGACATCTTCACCGTGTAGTCGGCGCGAAAATCACGAATACTCTCAGCATCAGAACCTGCCTTATCCTGCTTGTTAAATATGGTAATAACAGGCTTATCCGTGACTCCCAGGCTCTTTAACGTCTCATATACAATATACATCTGCTCATCCATCTGGGGATTGGATACGTCCGCCACATGGAGAATCAAATCCGCATACCGCGCCTCCTCCAATGTGCTTTTGAACGCCTCAATCAGATGGTGAGGCAGTTTACGTATAAATCCTACCGTATCCGTAAAAAGAACCTCCTGCCCGCCAGAGAGCTTCCGCCCTCTGGTAGTAGGGTCCAGCGTAGCAAAAAGCTTGTCCTCCGCCAGTATCTTTGCGCCTGTCAGGACATTCAACAAGGTGGACTTCCCCGCGTTCGTATAACCCACAATGGCCGCCACAGGAATATGGTTTCTTAACCTCTGCTCCCGCGTAACCTCACGGTGACGCCGGACGTCCTTAAGCTCGCGGTTCAACTGAGCAATCCTGCTCTTAATCAGCCGCCTGTCCATCTCTAGCTTCTTCTCTCCTGGGCCCCTGGTGCCGATTCCTCCGCCAAGCCTGGACATAGCCGTACCAAATCCAGTCAAACGGGTCTGGCGGTATTTCAACTGCGCCAGCTCAACCTGCAGCTTTCCTTCACTGGTAGACGCCCTGGCGGCAAAAATATCCAAAATCACCAGAGTCCTGTCCATGACCTTTGTATCCAGCTCGTCCTGCAGGTTCTTCATCTGCACAGGGGAAAGCTCATCATCACAGATAATGCCCGTTGCGTCCAACTCCCACAACAGATCCTTCAACTCCTCAAGCTTTCCCTTTCCGATATAGGTTGCGGGGTGTATCTGCTCACGGTTCTGAAGCAGCCGCCCCACGGTCCTGGCATTGGCAGTGTTTGCCAAATCCTCTAACTCCTCCAGAGAATTCATCGTATCCTCCTGCTCTGAGGTACATACTCCCACCAGGATGACACGCTCTGTTTCCTTCTCTAATTCAATCATATTATCTCGTCTCCAAAAACTGCTGTTCCTTCAATGCATTGGCATCCTCCGGATACTCGGCAACATATTCCGCAAGCTTCGCCTTGGCGTTCTCCCAGTCTCCCAACTGTTCAAAAGCCACAATCTGATTATACTTCATCTCCTGGTCTAACTCTTTGCTGTTGCCCTTAAGCCCGATTCCCTGCCCAAAATAATTCTGCGCCGATTCCGGATTCCCAAGCTTAAGCTCGCAGCTTCCAAGGAAATTGTAGATTGTACCCGTAAACGGAGATTCGTCGTCGGCTTCGGCCTCCAAAGCCTTCTGAAATGCGCTGCGCGCGCCTTCGTAATCCTCCGTCTCCCAACGTGCAAGCCCGATTCCCCTGTAAGCGTCCCCTACATTAATCTCGTCCTCCACAGCCTGTTCAAATTGTTTAACCGCTTCTTCATACTGCCCATTTTTCAGATATTCTATTCCTTCCTCAGAAGGATTGCCTTTATTAAGCAGCAGCCACAGACAAAGGCACAATAAAAGAAAAATCACCGCCAATACTCCTGTAAGTATTCTGGCTGTTCTTCTCTTACGTCTTCTTCGGTTTCTTTTCTTCATGAACTTTCCCCCATATGTTTTTCTTTCCTACACCGTATATTTTGCAACCCAGGCAGAATTCATAAGAGCCATTAACATGACTCCCACCTCCGCAGTAATCGCCTCGCCCATAGTAAAAAATCCCATGACCGAAAGCACCAGCACCAATGCCTTAACAAACAAGGCAAAGGTTACGTTGCGCTCAACCACCTTAAGCGTCTCCTTGGCAATCTTAATGGCATCCACGATCTTTGGGAGGTCATCCTCCAACAAAATCACGTCCGCAGCCTCAACCGCAGCCTCAGCCCCCATGGCTCCCATGGCGATTCCGACATCCGCCCTCGCCAGAATCGGCGCGTCATTAATGCCGTCGCCCACACACACCAGACGTTCCGAGCAGTCCTGAATATTCAGGAAATCCTCCACAAGCTCTAGCTTATCCTCCGGCATAAGATTCACATAGGCGTAATCCATCTCAAGCTCTCTGGCAACCGGAATACTCCCACTCTCCGTATCTCCGGTGAGCATAACAAGGACAGCGTTACACTTGTCCCGCAGATAATCAAAGGTTTCCTTCGTATCCTCCTTGACTGAATCCTCAATCACAATATAGCCTGCATAATGGTTCCCAATCGCAATATAGAGTACGGTCCCTGGCTGCTCAACCTCCGTACAAAGAATCCCCTGCCAGTCCATTAATTTTTTGTTGCCGACAAAAACTCTCTCCCCGTCGAAGATGGCGCTCACCCCATAGCCAGGCATCTCCCGCATCCTGCACACCCTTCGCTTATCTACCTGCCTGCGGTATTCTGTAAGAAGCGACTGGGCAATCGGATGGTTGGAATAACTCTCCACATGAGCCGCAATCCCCAGAAGTTCTTCACGGGTCATATGAAACGCCCGCACATCCTTGACACGGAACACCCCCTCCGTCAGCGTCCCCGTTTTATCAAAGATAAATGTATCTGCCTTCGCCAAATCCTCCAAATGATTCCTTCCCTTGACCACGATTCCCTGCTTAGCCGCAGACGCAATCCCACCCAAGAATGCCAGCGGTATGGACAGCACCAAACCGCAGGGACACGCCACAACCAGGAAAATCAGTCCTCGGTAAATCCATGTGTCCCAGTTCCCGTAGGAAAATGTCATGGACGGGTAAATCATAATCGCAAGCGCGCACAGAATCATTGCAGGCGTATAGAATCTTGAAAATGCCCCCACAAAATTCTCACTCTCCGCCTTCTGGTCCTGTGCCTCCTCCACCATCCTCATAATTCTGGTCACAGCCGAGTCCTCGTAAGAGCCTACCACCATGGCCTCAATGGCTGCGCTTAAATTAATATAACCGCTGTAAATCCTGTCGCCGGTACCCACAGACTGAGGCATGGCCTCCCCTGTCAGCGCCTTTGTATCCATATCAGATATCCCATATGTAACCATGGCGTCCGCAGGTACGCGCTCACCCGGCTTGATGATGATTGCATGTCCAGGCTTTAAGGTTGATGGGTCAACCTTGAACTCCCTGCCGCGGACAAGTCTGGTCGCATACTCCGGACGAATGTTAATCAACTCCTGGATCGTCCGCTTCGTACTGGCCGTAGAGTAGGCGTCAAACAACATCCCAAGCCCGAACAAAGCCATGACAAACACACCCTCCGTATATCGCTCAATCCCGATAGCGCCAACCGTCGCAAGTACAATCAGCGTGTATTCGGTCATAATCTTTTTCTGCATCAGGCTCTCTCCCAGTCTTGCGAAAGTCTCAAACCCAACGATCAGATACGCCGCCAGAAACCAGACAAATTTCACACTGTTATCCAGCGTATAGCGCATGGACGCTAAAACCGCGCCCCCATATACGGCAAGCCCTGCAATATAGATGATAGTCTTTACCTTAAACTGCTTTGTCATGTTACTCTACCCTTTTGCCCGATGCTAAAATCCACCAAAAAACTACTCTGTAATATGCTCCATCCCCTGGCTGATAATTGTCTGGATGTGACCGTCAGCCAGCGAATAATATACTGTCTTTCCCTCTCTGCGGTTCTTCACCAGCTTCATCTGCTTAAGCACCCGAAGCTGATGGGAGATTGCCGACTGGGTCATGCCCAAAATCTCGGCAAGGTCACAGACACACACCTCCGCCTTAAGCAGTACGCACAGAATCTTGATTCTGGTAGTATCCCCAAAAACTTTATAAAAATCTGCCAATTCCTTCAGCAGTTCTTCCTCAGGCATCTTCGTCCAAATCCTGCGGACGATATCATCATGGACACAAGTTACGTCACAGCACTCGGCCTCTGTTTTCTTCATATTATGCCTTCCTTTCCTTAGATAGACCAGGTATACCGAAAAGGGTACGCCGTCATACATTATTAATTATGCCAAACGGCGTCCTTTATTTCAACCGTTTGGCATAAAAAGAAAGTAAAATTAATATTTTCGTAAAAATATTCACATACGTTTTTCGGCATACAGTACGCGGATTGAATTCAGGACGCAGAGCATCGCCACACCCGTATCGGCAAATACTGCCATCCACATATTTGCATACCCAAGGAATCCAAGTATCATAATCAGGAATTTGATTACAAGGGCAAACACTACGTTCTGCATAGCAATTCTCCCCGTCCTTCTTGCAATCCCCACCGCCTCAGGTATGGCATCCACCGAGGAGGTCATAAATACCACGTCCGCCGCCTCGATTGCCGCGTCTGCACCATTTCCCATAGCGGCGCCAACGTCGGCACCGGCAAGGACAGGCGCGTCGTTAATCCCGTCGCCGACAAACATCACAGCCCCGTGTTTTTTCCTGATGTCCTTAAGATGTGTAAGCTTATCCTCCGGTAAAAGCTGCGCGTGAACCTCGTCAATACCTGTCTGCTGCGCCACAGCTAAAGCGCTGTCCTTCCCGTCGCCCGTCAGCATCGCCGTAACAAGCTTCTGGGATTTCATCCGCTGTATTGCGCCTTTCGCTTCCTCCTTAATGATATCCGCAATCACCAGATATCCTGCCAACTCGCCGTCAATCGCCACCAACACTTCGGTTCCATAGGTATCCTCACAGTATTTCTCCGTATCCACCTGGTACATTTCCATCAGGCCCCTGCTGCCGCACAGCACCGTTCCCTCCGGAAATACCGCCCGAATTCCCTTGCCGGAAATCTCCTCCACCTGCCGCGGCCTTACCATCTCCAACTTCTGCTTGCGCGCCTCTGTGACAATACTCGTACCGATTGGGTGGGTGGAGTCCAGTTCACAGTCCGCCGCAATCGTCAAAATCTGTTTCTCAGTCAGACGGTTCAAAGCCACAGCCTTCTGCACCACAAAATTTCCCTTGGTGATGGTTCCCGTCTTATCCATAACAACGGCTTTTATATCCTTCAAAGCTTCGATTGCAACACCGCCCTTGAACAGAATCCCCTTTCTTGAGCCTGCGCCGATTCCTGAGAAAAATGCGAGAGGAACGCTCAACACCAATGCGCACGGACAACTGATAACCAGGAAGGTAATCGCCGTGTAAATCCAGTAATTCCAGTTGCCTGTGAAGATTGACGGAACCACAGCCGTAAGAACTGCCGCCCCCACAACCAAAGGTGTATAGATTCTGGCAAATTTTGTAATAAAGCGGTCAATCTTTGGCTTGCTTGCAGCCGCATTTTCCACAGAGTCGAGGATACGGGTCACCATAGACTCTGAAAGAGGCTTTGACACCTGAAGCTTCAATACGCCCATATCATTGACACAGCCGGAATATACATCTTTGCCTGGAAATACCTTCACAGGTACAGGCTCTCCCGTAACAGGCGACGTGTCAATCTGGCTTCGCCCCTCCACAATCCTGCCGTCCAGCGGAATTCGGTCTCCAGGGCGAATCAAGATGATATCCCCCGCCTTTGCCTCCTTCGCCGGAATCACCTTCACATCATTGCCCTCCACAAGATTTACATTCTCCGGCCGCAGGTCAACAGCCTCCATAATCTGGGAACGGCTGCGGCTTACCGCGATATCCTCGAAAATCTCTCCTACCCGATAGAACAGCATTACCCCTACTGCCTCAGCAAAATCTCCGATTGTAAACGCCGCCAGCGTCGCCACACTCATCAGAAAATTTTCATCAAACACATGTCCCTTCGCCAGATTCTTTACCGCCGTCCAGACAATCTCAAGCCCCAGGATTACATATGCCACAATAAAAAGAATCGGGGTTATAAAGGAATCCGGCATTATACGTTCCAGAACCGCGCCAGAAACGAACAGGACCGCGCCAGCCGCTATCGCCAAAATATCCTTTTTGTTCTCTGCAAACGGACTATCCTTATGTGTAATCACATCCTCTCCGCGGGGCGTCACCGTAACCTCTGACTCAATGGATGCACAGATTCTCCGGTATTCAGGGAGTAATGCGTCAGGGTCGTCTGCCGCAACTGCCAACTGCTTTGTGGCAAATGTGATGGTCGCCATCTTAACACCTGGAAGCTCTCGAATCTGACGTTCCATCTTTGCCGCACAGTTGGCGCAGCCCAGGTTGTCGAGAATGTAGATACGCTTAGGGACACCTGGGGGCATGTCGGGGGCGGTGTGAGGCATAGGGGATTCGGGGGCGTGGCTGTGGTGGTCATGGTGGCTGTGGCTATGCTCATGGCCGCAGTCACATCCTCTATGCTCGTCATGGACATGATGCTCATGGTTATGCTCATGGCCGCAGCCACAGCCTCTATGCTCGTCATGGACATGATGCTCATGACTATGCTCATGGCCGCAGCCACAGCCTCTATGAACATCGTGTGTCTGATGCTCATGGCCGCAGTCACATCCCTCCTCGTGACTGTGATTATCATGGGCATGTGAATTATCGTGATTCCCATGGCTGCATCCGCAATTATAGTTATCTATGTTCTTCTGTTCTTTTTCTCCCATTAATCATTCCTCCTGACTTGTAAAATACTCTTTCAACATTCCAAAAACTTTCGCCAATACATATGAACAACTATTCATATGTTCATGATTAAATATAATCACAAATCCTCAAATTTGTCAATATATTTTCTCAATTTTACAGCAAAATCTATAACAAAAACTCCTGATATCAGTCTGCCTGTTCTGTCTCGCAAACTCATATCAGGAGCCCTCCTGTTATTGCCCTATAATCTTCACATAATCCTCCGTCTTATCCCGCATTATGTGAAGCCCTTTTTCCAAATCCTTCATAGAAAACCGATGCGTAATCAATTCTGACGGCGCAATCCGCTTCTCCTCAAGCCGTCTCAGCACATAATGCCAGTCGTCCGACTCCTCCCCCGTAAAACTCGAATTCCAGGTGCCCTTCACTGTAACCTGGTTTCGCAGCAGCTTCCAATAAACAGCTTTCTCAAGCCTCATATCCCCAAATGGATTGCCCACCAGCATAATCCTCCCTGCAAATGAGGTCTGGTTCACCGCCTGTACCAGCGTCTCATTCTTACCCACACACTCGAAAAATACATCTGCGCCTGCGCCGCCTGTCCTCTCGGAAAGCCATACGTCCACGTCCTCACTTCGGATATCGCAGTAACAATCCTTTGGAAGCCCTAGTTTCAAAAGCGTCTGCTTCTGAAAATCTTTATTTCCAAACACATATATATTCTTCACCCTGGCTTCTCTCAGAAACAAGTACAACAACAGCCCAATCGTGCCGACACCGCAGATTGCAACGTTATCATTTTCGTCTGCCCCAATCCTCCTCATGGCATGGACCGCAACCGCCATTGGCTCAAGCATGGCAGCCTCCTCAAAGGTTATGCTGTCCGGAAGCACTATCAGGTTATCCTCCGGAACCGCCGCATACTCGGCAAATCCGCCGTCCCTGCGCGAACCAAGATAGCTGTAATTCCTGCACATCTCGTACTGCTTTTTGCGGCAGGGCGGACACTTTCGGCATGGGATTAACGGAAATATCCCCACCCGCTTTCCCTGCCAGGAGGCATTCGCAAAGGCGCCTGTCTTTACCACTTCACCAGAAAATTCATGGCCCGGAATCAATGGGTGGGAATATGCGCCATTCTGGTAGATTCTGGGAATGTCCGAGCCGCAGATACCGGCTGCTCTTACCTTCACTAACACTTCACGCTCTTTAAGTATCGGTTCTTCTGCCGTGTCAAACCTGATATCCCCTATATTATGTAAAACCCATGCTTTCATCTTTTATCTCCCCATTCCAAAACTTTCTTCTGCCTCTAATATCTTACGGAATCTTTCCAGATCCTCCTTTGTCGTAATCTTAAAGTTCCCCTCGTCACCAGGAATCATCACGACATCCAGTCCCGCCAGGATTGCTGGCTCGGTAGAGCCGTTAATCTGCCAAATCTTCTCCGGCAGCAGCCGGCAGTTGGCTTCGTAATATGAACCAAGCCGGAACACCTCCGGCGCCTGTCCGGCATAGATTTCACTTCTGTTCAGTAATGCGGTTATCTTCCTTCCGTCTGTGCTGGAATATACGGTATCCTTCATAGGCAGCACAGGCAGGACGCCGTCGTGTCCGGAAACGCCGGTGATACAGTCCGTAATCTGCTTCTCTGTAAGCAGAGGACGGGCGGCATCATGAATGAATACATAATCGCTGTCCTTGGCATATTCTCGGATATCCTTTAGGCCGTTCAGGATTGAAAGCTGCCTGTTTCCGCCAGGGCTTGAAAAGCCTTTGAATTTCCCGCAAAATCCATCTTCGGCAAGCCAGTCTTGAATCTGTCCCTGCCATGCGGGATCTGCGACAATATGGATTCCTTCAATTCCGCTGTGGGAAAAAAGACGGGATATGCTGTATGAAATTATGGGTCTGCCGCCGGCCTTGATGTACTGCTTGGGGATATCATAGCCAAGCCTGGTACCTGTGCCGCCGGATAAGATTAATGCTATGGTCATATCTTTTTTCCTTTCTAATGTCAGACTACTGCCTCTATCAACAACTTTTCTCCTATCTGAACCTTCCGAACTCCTATCTCTTTCTTCTTGTTGAAATTAAAGCTCAGCATATACCCTGTCGTAAGATGATAAGAATCTAAATAATCTATTAGTTGTTCTTCCCCCCGTCTGTTATACTCATCTCCGTGCCAAATCTTTAATTCGCACACAATCTGCTGTCCGCGATAATCAATAATCACGTCCGTCCTGCACATATTTCGGGTTCTTGCCTCTACATAGAAATTCCCGACACCATTAATAATCGGCTTCAGATAAAGAAGGAAAAAACGACGCCCATTCTCCTCCACAAACCTCTCGTCCGCATCCTGATAAATGTCTGTAAAGGATACCACAAACCGTTCCAATACCCGTTCCATATCAAGCCGCCCCTCCCTGACAAACAGGCTAAGGCCCTTGTCCGCCGACGCAGCCTTATATATAGCGCTATTAAGCAATTCTTGAAATAAACAAATTATATAACTGTGTCTCAAATATCCGATTAGAAATGGCAATGCTTTCACCGTTCATACTCTTTTTGAGGAAACCAAACATAACGCCAAGATTAATCACATTGTTATAAATATTATAAGGCACCTGTTCTCCCCGAAACAAAATATGATATATTGTCTGTCTTAATTCCGGAAAATCATTCAGCTTCTTTACCATATCGTCAAACAACGTGTTTGATTCTGTGAGCAATACCTTAACCGCCTCCAAAAATCCTTCCCTTGTCCATGCAGCCGATAAACTCAAAAATTCCTTTTTCTTTGGGATAAACTCATCCAATATCTTACAAAGGCGAGATACCAGAAACGGATAACCAGAAGTATAATCATAAATCAAATCCGCTATCTTAAGTATATTCATCCCCGTACAGACATCCTTCTCATAGTCTGTCAGCATCCCCGCAATATCCTGTACGGAAAAACTCATATCCACGGTAAAATCAGCGGCAATATTCCACGGACTATTATACTGATGCTCCATATCCTTACGAAGTTTTAATTTCATGTTCTTTATATCATAGACGCCCGCCAGAATCACGGAATAAAAAGTCGGCTGCTTTCTCCTTGCCAGATACTTTTTGCGCAGCATTCCCAGAAAGGTAATAAAACTGTCATAATTACTCGCCTGGTCAACCTCGTCAATAATCAGCACAACCGGCCTATCCGCTTCCATACACATGCGGGAAATGAACTCTGAAATACCTCCGATTCCCGGCCTTCCTACTTCTTTAGAACTTCTTCTTTCACATTCTACGCGGATCATATCCGGAATCCCATTTACTCCATGATAACGAAACTCATCATTCAGAAGACTGTAAAAATTTTGCCAAAAAGTATCTGGCGATACATATACTTCATCTTCCATTCCTTCAAAGCTGATTGAAAATACAGCATATTTTTCCGCTAATTTCTCAGCCAGCAAATTGAGCGTCGTCGTCTTTCCATATTGCCTTGCCCTGTTAATGACAAAATATTCTCCCTGATCTACCAGGGACTGAATCTCATCTAACCGTTCCTCTATGTTCACCATATAGTGTTCGTTCGGATAACACAATCCTGTTGTGTTAAAACGCTTATACATATGGACCACACTCCTTGTTACCTGCTGCCGATAGTATAACAACTTTAGGCTTCTGGTTCAATAGCCTGCGCTACTTTTCTCTTCGGATTGCCGGAGGTTCAAACCGGTCCCGTTCCACATTCACGGCCACAGCCATGTCCAATCCAGAAGGCTTTCGGTCATTTACCACAATCCGTTCTCCCATCGGCATTTCAAACAGGATTTCATCAAACCTTACAGAATGTTTTTCCAAAAACTTAAGCGTCTGTTCCTGATATTCCCTTGTACGGGACGTGAATATAACAATTTTATCTTCCCCTGGCAAGCCGTCCAGAAACTCTTTGGCCCCAGAAAGCAATGTGTCCTCCCCGTCTATTTTATAGCCGTTGTGTTTCAGCAATGTTCCATCCAAATCAAACACCCATGTCTTTGGCAGTGTAGATAAAATCAATTCTCTCTCCATGTAAATCCTTCTCCTGTCCCTATATTTTCCCATCCTTCGATTTCATACGCCTTAATCACTCTTTAATAATACAACTTGTCCATAGGTTATACAACCCCTCAGCTTAATACTGCTTTTATCTGCCTTCTCTTAATCATTGAATTCCCCTTAAAATAATGGTAAAATACAAGAAAAGCTAGTAAGGGGTAAAATTATGGCAAGAACAGCCGGCATTGGCCATCAAAGTTTTGAGCAGATAATTACAAAAGATAATTTCTATATCGACAAGACGATGTTTATCAAAGAGTGGTGGGAGCATAATGATGTCGTAACCTTAATTACCCGCCCCAGGCGTTTTGGGAAAACCCTGAATCTGGACATGGTGGAATATTTCTTTTCTGTCGAGCACTCCGATAAAAGCGGTTTATTCCAGAAGCTGGCCATCTGGCAGGAGGAAAAGTATAGGAAACTTCAGGGAGCTTATCCCGTAATTTCGTTAAGCTTTGCGAATGTAAAGGAAACTTCTTTCCCAGATGCAAGAAAAAGAATCTGCCAGATCATAAAGAATCTATATAACAAATATGATTTTCTCTTGAAAAGCGATTATTTAAACGAAGATGAAAAAAAAGCGTACGGACAAATCTCCCCTGATATGGAAAATTACTTGGCCGCAAATTCTCTAAATGCTTTATCCGATTATTTAATGCGCTACTATGGGAAAAAAGTCATTATCCTGTTAGATGAATATGATACACCTATGCAGGAAGCCTATATATACGGCTACTGGGCTGAAATGGCTGTCTTTATCCGAAACCTGTTCAACGCGGCTTTTAAAACAACCAAATTCCTGGAGAGAGCCATCATGACCGGCATTACCAGAGTCAGTAAGGAATCTATCTTCTCTGACCTAAATAATCTGGAGATCGTAACCACAATCTCAGAAAAATACGAAACCTCCTTTGGATTTACTCAGGAGGAGGTCTGGGAGGCATTGAAGGAATACGGTCTATATGACGAAAGAGAGCATGTGAAAGCCTGGTATGATGGTTTTACCTTTGGCAGAAGGACGGATATTTACAATCCATGGTCTATCATCAATTATCTGGGCAAACGAAGGTTTTCCGCTTATTGGGCCAATACCAGCAGCAATGGTCTGGTCGGCAAGCTGATTCGCGAAGGCAGCGCAGACACCAAAATGATTATGGAGGATCTCCTGAACGGAAAGGCGCTTCGCACACAGATTGACGAGCAGATTATCTTCAATCAGTTAGGCCAGAAAGAAAGCGCTATCTGGAGTCTACTGCTTGCAAGCGGCTATCTGCGCGTAAACCAACTGACTATGGATAAAAAAGGCCGGACAATCTATGAACTTGTATTGACCAATCATGAAGTCCTCCTTATGTTTGAACAGATAATCGAGGACTGGTTTTCAGATTTCACTCCGGCATATAACAGCTTTGTGAAAGCCCTCTTATTAGATGACAAAAAGGCTATGAATCTGTATATGAATCGGGTCGCCTTTGCCACCTTCAGTTACTTTGATACAGGCAAACATCCGTCCGCCCAGTCAGAGCCGGAACGGTTTTACCATGGCTTTGTCCTTGGCCTGATGGTAGACCTTGACGACCGGTACATCATTACCTCTAACCGTGAAAGTGAGTTTGGAAGATACGACGTGATGCTGGAGCCACGTTTTGACAAAGACGACGCCATCCTTCTGGAATTCAAGGTTCATGATCCAGAATACGAAGATACGCTTGCAGATACCGTTCAGGAAGCATTGGCACAAATTGACCAGAAGAAGTATTCTGCTTTGCTTGAGTCGAAAGGAATCGCACCGGAAAGAATCAGAAAGTACGGATTTGCATTTGAAGGGAAATCCGTTTTAATCGGATAATAAACAGATACCAGTACAGGAGCTGTTGGGTTTCCAGACAGCTCCCTAGATTAAAACTTCAACTCCCTTATATTCTGCAAGGTCTCCTCATACGCCTGACCTTTGCCAAACAAAAGCGTGGTCCCTAACACAAATCCTTTCACGCCTTTGGGTGCAAACTCCATAATCTTATCCGCGCTGCAGGCGCCATCCCAGTAGATTTCAAACTCCATATCCTCTTTCAAGGACAAAAGCTTCGTAATCTTTTTCCCCACATAGGGCAGGTACATCTGGCCTGCATTTCCTGGATTCACAGACATCACAAGAACCTTTTTCACAATACGAAGCATCTCCATGACCGTCTCAACCGAAGTGCCGGGATTGATGGCAATGCCAGGAATCATCTCCGCATTGATAATCCGCTGCAGGGTTGTAGAAGGATGGTACTCCGCTTCCGGATGGATATAGACCGTATCCCCTTTGCGCAGATTTTTCAAAAACAACCCGATATGGTTACTTGGATGCTCAATCATCAGATGCACGTCCAAAGGCTTTTGGGTCGCGCCCGCTATGTACCGCATATCATTCAAGGACATGGCAAAATTCGGGACATAGCGCCCGTCCATAATATCTATGTGAAAAGAGTCAATCCCACTTTCTGTCAAATTCTCTACTTCTTCCTTCAGATTCCCGTAATCCGCGCACATCATAGACGCCATAAGTTCAAACTGCATGACCTTCTCCTGTCTCTATATTTTCCCACCCTTCGATTCCATACATCTCAATCGCCTTCCACCTGGTATCTCCATAATAATAGTCCGGATAAAGGGCAATTTTCCGGCAGGAAGCCTCCTTGAGCACATCACAAAGTCCACTTCGTATCCCGATAAATGTACCCGCCCGTTCTGCCGCAGAACGTACCTCCGCAATAGACGGACTAATGGGACGCGTTTTGGGAAGCGGAGCCTCCCCGCCGACCACATTTGTGTAACAGGAATATCCCTTTTGTATATAATACTTTACAATCTGTTCCCAAATATCTTGTCCCAGAGCAGTCACCGATTTTGCATAGGGTGAAAGAATCACCGACCTCTCTGGCTCAATCTGCTCAATCTCTGTGTACTCCCTCAATCGGACAGGCTGATATGGCTTCGCATCCGCCGGCAATCCAAATACTCCACAGCGGTAAAGATACTCCAGAGGAATCTTTTTTACATGCAGTGCTTTGGAGAGATTCACCACATACGGCCTGTCCTGATGCGGAATAAATGTCTCCGTATCTTCTGTATATAGTGCTGCCTGAATCAGCTCGTCCATACATTTCTGGTTAAACACTTCCACATTATAAGCCCCGAATATCCCTACAACCTCTGCACAGGAATTCCCAATCACTCCGATTACACATTGTCTAATCTCCCTAAGCCGGAGAAAATATGGCAGATATGACATCATAAAATAGATATCGCCAAGAGCTGAAAAAGGACACAGAATTTTAAAACAGTCCGGATATTTCTGCCCTAACTTCCGTAACAAATTGATTCCCCTGTCTGCTCTCTGCTTTTTTCGGGCAACCGTATCTTGAGAAAGAGAATATTCCGCATAACTATTATAGTCAACAAGCCTGATGAACTGTCCCTCATATCCCAGACGTTTTAGCTGCGAAGCCATAGAAGCCCATGCTCTGGCAACGGTACATACCAACACCTGTGACGGCTGTTCCTTTAGAATGGCTTGAGGCGGACGGACTTCTATTCCAAGATACACTTTTCCATGCTTAGCAGTATTATTATCCAGAATTGCTTCCGGCTGGAATCCTCTGTCCCATAATAAACGCATCAGTTCTTCTGTCGCATCACAATGGCCAAACAAATAAATATGCTTTCCTTCCATAGCACGTTCATGAATTAGTCTGTCCAGATTCTCGGCCATTTCTTTATAATACAACTTGTCCATAGCTTACCAACCCCTTAACCTAACAATACCGTCAATACCTCTTTCATACTAAGAAGCCCCGCCTCAACCAGATGGAGTATCCCTCCAAAAGTCTTTTCCTCAGAAATCACACAAAATCTGTCGGAGAATTCATACAGGAAGTACAGCTTACGAAGTTTCCTAGCCTCATCCTCGTGAATCTCCCTGTATGTAACCCCAAAAGCCGGCTCTGTTTCCCTTTTTCGGGAAGACAACAGCAATATTTTCTGCCTTTTGTCTCCAAAATTTTCCCAATGGAAAAGCATCTCTGTAAGATCTTCTGATAATTTTCCATTTTCCAAAGCAAGAAAAACCTTATCATATTCTTCCAAATCGGCGCTCATACCTTCCAGAAATTCTCTCTCATACTTAGGTTCCAATTTTATCCCTTCTTTCAAACATACACCGGTTGATTTGTATCGCCATTCTCAGGTAATACCCCTCATTATAATAATAAGGCTCACATCCAAAGGGAAAATCCTCATGTGTAAACACCAGCTCTTGAAATTCAGAAGCCTCCGTTACAAAAGCCTCCGGCAAAAGTGTCCGAAGATACCGATAACACCATTTTAATTCCTGATTCATCTCCCTGATTTCCTGTATCTGATGAAATTCTGTAAATGTATCATAATACATTCCATGCTTTTCACATAAATAGTTCTCAATGATGACAACCGGTATATTTAATCTTCTGAGTTTTTCTGCCAAACACACCGCATACTTTTGGAACAGCAGCCTTCTTTTCTCGCACAACAAAGGAATCCTGTCATAATCCGTTAATTTTACTCCTGACTCCTGTAAAAACAAGGATTCTGTAAGATAGCAGCCTTCCCGTACTTGAATCAGATTCCATATTTCATCCAACAAGTCTATGATAATATAATCCCATTCCTGTGATTCGGTATAATTCACAAATTCTTTATTCCAATCCTTCTCCACACACCTTCTCCGGTACACATTGCCAAACTTCATTCCTTCTGGAATTCCGTCCTTAAAAGCCGCGTCTGACATCAGGCTGACGATACTGCAATAACCATAATCTTCTCTCAAAAAATCTTCATCCAGCAAAAATCTGTGCAGCAATACCCGCAGATTATAACTTCCAATCAAAGCATAATTACTTTCCTGTAAACCAATATCCAAATATTGAGAAAACCACTTTGATAAACAATCTGTATAAGCCTTCAAAAAGTCCGGATATTGATTTCTAATCTCCACAGGCACATCCAAATCCGGCCGTTTCCGAATCCGGAATAAAATATCTTTGAATATGGTAAACTCAAGACTGTATAGCTGTATCCAATATTTATCAAATCTTCCCTCCCGCGTAAAAATGCAGTTTAGCTTATGAATGCTTTCCTCCGCCTCCAGATATCGCTGATAGCTTGTTGACAGATTTCCCTCCCGCTTATAGCGATAATAATATAGCGGCACATCCAGCATACAGATTTTTTCTGCCCTTACATATAATCGCGCATTGAACACTAAATCTTCGCATATCCTGTTATCCATTTTCACCTCAGCGTATTTAACCAAAGAGGCGGAAAACATCTTATCCCACAAAATCGGCATCATATATCCCAACAGGTTGTGATTTTTCTCCACGCTGCTTGCTTTGGTTACCTTATAAGGCAAAAGAGACTCATCCTTAAGCCCCTCATCATTTATACCATAATGTGCGAAAACACAGATATCCGCCTCATTTTCTTTTATGCAACTCAGCACTCTCTCTATCAGAGTTCTATCCAGATAATCATCTGAATCTACAAAAAGCAGATATTCGCCCCTCGCCAGTGCAATCCCCAGATTCCTGGTAATCCCCTGCCCTTCATTTATTTTTTCTACATATCGAATTCTCAGGTCACGGGATTCCCATTTTCTGCAGATATTTCCGGAATGGTCTGTCGAGCCGTCATTAATCAGGATAATCTCAAGCTCTTGATAAGTCTGTCCAACCACCGATATGATACATTCTTCAAGATAGGCTTCCGTATTATACACAGGAATGATTACAGATACCATAATATCCTCCTTAGTTTCCTCCATTGAGCCTGACAGCCTCCCTGTGTATCTTTTCAATCTCCTTTGGAATATCTATTTTCTGCGGGCACATCCTGCTGCACTGCTGACATTTGATACAGGAATCTCCTCTTTTCCCTTCCGGTATAAACGCATAATAATCAATGTCAAATCTTGCCATATTCTCAAACATACTAAAATCGTTATAACGCTTGAATATCTGAGGAATATCAATTCCTTTCGGACATACATCCACACAATAACGGCAGCCACTGCAGGAGACTGTATGATAAGAGCGCATAATCTCAACAACTTGTCCAATGGCCTGTTTTTCTGTTTCCGTCAATGGCTTTCTCTCATTGAATTGTGCAGCATTATCCTTTAACTGCTCCTCACTGTTCATCCCTGACAACGTAACCACGACATTATCTAAAGATGCCACATACTTCATAGCCCACGATGGGATTGATTCATCAGGACAGACCTTTTTGAATACATCTTCTGCTTTCTTCGGAAGCCGGCTTAAACGGCCGCCTCCTACCGGTTCCATCACCATACAGGGGATACCCTTATCTGCCACATATTCATACTGTTCTTTTGCCCCCATTATTTCCCAGTCATAATAGTTAATCTGAAGCTGAATAAAATCCCACGGGTATTTCTTTTCAATCTGCGACAATACCTCAACCGTATCATGAAAGGAAAATCCAATTTTATGAATCCTTCCTTCCCTTTTCTTCTTCTCCAGAAAATCCAATACCCCGTTCTCATAAGCAGTTTCCCACCTGCTTTTATGTAAACCGTGTAAAAGATAAAAATCAATCCACTCTACGCATAGCCGTTCTAACTGAATCTGAAAAATTCGTTCCATATCCTCCTGGCTCTTACATTCCCAGAGAGGAAGTTTATCCGCAATATAGAAGCTGTCGCGGTCATATCGTTTCACCAGCGCGTCACAGACTAATCTCTCTGACCTTCCCTGCTGATAAGGATATGCCGTGTCATAATAGTTGAGTCCCATATCCATGGCTTTGTCAAGCAAGTCAAAAACTTGTTTTGGAAAGCCATTTCCTTCCATGGGTAGGCGCATAACCCCGAAGCCTAATGGTGACAATTCCATCCCTAGCTTTTCGATATATTTCTTCTTCATAGCCATCTCCTATACATATTCATCTATATTCTTATTGCTCGCTTTCCACTGGGAATGACGCCCCCAATGCTTCAGGTCGCAATAACTGCAGAACGGCACATAACTGCACGCGAATTTCGCTATTTCCTTCCAACTCTCAATTCGATAAATATCCAGATAATCTTTTTCCCGGAGCTTTAGCTTCTGGTCAAATGCACGGTTAAAGATATCACTATGAGCCGCCACAGGACACATATATAATCGGCCGTCTTTCAGCACATTAAATTTATTAAAGTACAGACAGTTTACACAGTAAAACTTATCTACCCTGCCTTCCAAATCCATTGTGTGTTTGTCCGATATCTTGGTTAGCTTCGTAGAACAACCTGCATGGATATTAGACGACATAAAAACCGGCACTCCATACTCTTTTCCTTTTTCTTCGATTGCGGCATAATCCATCCGAATCGGATAGACGGTCACGCTGATCTGTACGTCATTCTCCTTACATGCTTCCCACAAATTCCCTTTCGGCGAATGTTCCAATTCCAGCAGCAACAGCCCATTTGTCAATATAATCAATTCCCCTTTCGGGAACTCTCTCCTGGTAATCTCTATGCATTTTATCAAATCTTCGTGTAATGTGGGTTCCCCTCCCAACAGGGTAATAGCGCCGATTTCATGGTCAAAAAGTTTTCCCATACACACCATGTCCTGTTCAAATCTATCCATATCCACAAACCATTTTTCTGAAAGCTGTGAATAATGGTCGCACATCTGGCAGGACAGATTACAATGATTCGCCAGGTTAATTTCAAAGGTCATGTCCTCTTTTGCCCTGGGCTTCATCTGATTGGCAATCGCCCTTTTATTAAACTCTGACATCAGAAAATAATCTTCAAATCCGGCTTCCCTGAACATAGGGATAATCTTTCCAAAATAACGGTCCGACAATGCAAGGATAATTCCAACGCCCTCCATCTCCAGAATGTCTTTTGCCAGACAGACCGGCAATTCGCGGTATAAAAAGGGCGGTTCTTCATCACGAAGAAAGGATACCACATACCCCTCTATTTTCACCCCGCACATATCAAAATATTTCAAAAGATATTCCTGATTCTCTCCCCTTCCATAGATATAGATGTGCTCATATTGCCTGCAAAATCCAATCATATCCTCTAATTCATAGATATGGGGCAGCTCATTAATCAAATGTATCTGTTTTTTCACAATAACCCTCTCCTTTTCTAAGGCATAATACCCAGACCTTCCATCACTTTCTTAGTAAGTCCGTCATAATCATTCCTGTCAAATAAAATCTCCGCCGTATCTCCGCTTAACTCCATATCCTTCAGATTAAAATATTCAAACGCGCTGCCGTTAAAAAATCTGTCCTGAGAACTGTATAAAACAACCTTCTTTGCCCTCGTCCCACTGACCACGTCGCAGAAGCCGCTGCGTACGCCTACAAAATATCCCGCCCTTTCTATCCATTGGGGCGCAATATTCAACGGGAAAAACACAGGTATCGTCCCCGCTATTCCAGGCTCGGAATTGCCGCTGCTGTTGGTGCAGACCCGAAAACCTTTCCCTTTCAGCTCTTTTGCAAGATGAATCCAGAATTCCTTTGGTAAGTCTGCCAAGGTATTAGAATAGGGCGAAAGCACCACCGTGTTTCCTTCCTTAAGCCCATACTCCTGAAACAATGCTTCCAATTCCCTTCCCGCATCTTGATATACCGGATGCTCTGGCTTCGCAGTCGCTGGAAGTTCAAACACAAATCTTCGGAATAATTCTGTAAATTCCAAACCCTTATATCCTCGAAACCACTCCAGCGGATTGGTATGTATCTGTGCCCAGGAGTCATTCAACAGCTTTATATTGACTTTTTCCCGACACATCATGTAATAACGAATCAGATATTGGCTCTCGGCTTTTCTCTGAAAAACCTCAAGATTTTTGATTTCAAACAGCTTTGCCACTTTTTCACACGCCTTGCTCAAAACCAGAAATACATAATCTTCCAGCTTGTCTTTTTCCATATATTGTTTCCAAAACGTGCCGATCAGATAGATATCTCCAGTTCCTGTATATGGGCACACAAAAACAGGCACATTCCCATACTTGTTTATCAGTTTTTCATAAATGCGTTTCCCTCTGTATGCCTGTATTAGACACTCCCCTAGTGTCTCCTTTTTATAAAGTGTCAGAATATTTTCTTTCTTTACGCCATGATTCCGAAGCTGCGCCGCCATTTCCCGCCAATATCCGGAATACAGGATATATAAATTCTTAACACTATCAATCTCATCCACTTTATCAGCCGAAATTACACGAATTTCACTACAATAGCTATCCTGCTTCTTCTTATCATTATCAATCACATTTATCGGCTCTAAACGGTAAGAGCGCAAAATCTGTATGATCTGCCTGGTATTCTCACTGACGCCGAAAATATATATTTTTTTATTATAAAGAACTCCCCTTTGATACAATCGCCGCAACCTTTTCTCAACCCCGGCCAACTGATAATCAAACATTTATTCTCCCTTCTGTACACGGAACCCTCCGTAAATGATACAAGCCCAGACATATGGCATCTTCTTCATTAATTCCGGTTTCCTCAAGCACTTTTCCTAAGCGATTGTCTCTGGGAGTATCCGTATATGTAAACACAATCTCATCCGAAAACTTATAGAAAGAATAGTAACCATACAATAGCTCAATACTTTTTTTCGGATAGCGGTATATTTTCACGTTCGGTATTTTATTCACACTTCCCGCCATCTTAAATGTCTTCTTGTCATCAAGTAAAACCACCGCTTTCTTTGCGTATTTTCTGCGCATATAGTCCCCTATATGAACCATGGCATAATAATCCAGCCTTTTATTATCATTTACCAGAATAACAACCACTTTCCTGTGATTGATTCCAAGCCTTAGCTTTAAAATTTCCCATTGAAAAGCTCCGTGTAAGATGCACAAGGTTTCTTTAAACATTTTCCAGCATTTCTCCTATATGGCCGCCTGGGTGATTCCGTTTAAACTGCCTGATATCAATCTTCAGTTCTTTTGCAATCATCATTGCAAGCCCCTGTAATACAATCAAATTCATCGTAGTCGAATTATTTGGCATAATATTCCACAAATCTCCCTCGTGATTCAGTCTCAGGACAATCCGATTGGGTATCTCTCTTGTCAGCGTGCTTTCCTGTTCAAAAGTCAGAAGCCACATCGTTATGCTCCGCTTCTTCAAAAGCCTCGCCAGATAAACGGACTCCGTAGTCTCTCCGCTTTTCGTAAGGATTATCACCAAATCCCCGTCGCGTACCAGCCCCATATCTCCATGGACCGCGGAATTCGTATGAAGAAAACTTGCATCTAACCCCATCGAAACCATAGAGCCTACGAATTTCTCACAGATTGGGACATTCTTTCCAAGACCGGATACCACAATCTTATGCCCTGCCTTCAATGTATCCACGGCTGTCTTCACCATTCTGACAAAAGCCCCTGAATCCAGGGAATGGAGGGATTCGTCTAATTCTGCCAACTGTTTTTCAAAATATGTAATCATAACACATCCTCCAGATAATATAATCCATTGTAAAATGCCCCGCATATGGAATCATAATCCTGCCATGCATATGTGGTCAGTGAGAGCCAGATCACCCCATGCAGCAATCGAATTTCCCATGGGTCTGCCCCTGTCAGACGGAAAAATTCTTCCTCCATATCCTCCCAGTGATTGGACGCAACCTTAAGTGAAACCCCGTTTTCTCCAATCTCCAGCCGAAAATCCTTAAGATTAAAACGGTCATAGTTCCCTACAATGGAATAGTAGAGCTTTGCCCAGTCATAACGGATATCTCCATAAAGCTCAGTAAACCCAAAATACCCTCTCGGATCAATCAAAACCGGCGTACCGTCCTCCCGAAGCATCAAGTTTGAGAACGTACAGTCGCCGTGAATAAACCAGAACCTCTCACAAGTGAGCTTTTCAAGCTTCTGCTCTAATTCCCTTTTATGAAAAAATACATTTCTGCACTCCTTCCCATTGACCCGAATCACCGCATTTCGGGCAAAAGGTACCAAATCCCTAATCTTATCCAGACGCTTCATGGTCTTACGGTAAAAAGCTTCCTTCATGCTGAAGGAATCCGCCGCAACAGAATCGGTCAGGTGCAGCCTTTTAAGCGCGCTGATTAATTCCTGCAATATTTGCTTCTTTTCCATATGCGATAACTGGTACTCATAGATATTTTTCCCTTTGATATATTCCATCCTTAAGGGCGACGTTGAATAGATTTGC
Organism: uncultured Dorea sp.; assembly: GCA_910584575.1. GTDB lineage: Bacteria > Bacillota > Clostridia > Lachnospirales > Lachnospiraceae > Sporofaciens. Next base: position 35,137 of record CAJUBG010000005.1, on the reverse strand, counting down.
GGTAATATCTCATTATTGCGTTCCTTCGCCTTTTCGTACCAGGCACATTCCCTCACAGCCAGTTTTTCTCCCTGAGAATCTACTGCCTTTTTGGTTAAAACCTGGCCTTCCACCGTAATCTGATTAAAGGGACGGCATTTCTCCTGTTCCAGTTTTTTGTATTCTTCTAACAGTCCGAACTCCTTGGCGCCTCCAAGATTTAATTCCAGAAATTCCATCTTCTGCTCCTTAAGCCAGCGCACCAATTCTCCGCTGTCCGGGAGCTTAGACAACCTCTCTTTGCCGCGAAATAAAAAGAAACCTGCCACCCCGTTTTCCACAGAAGGTTCTTCCACAAACTGCCTGTCCCTATAACTCCAACGGCAGGGAAATGTTCCTGCGATTCCGATATAATCCTTTGCAGACGTCCCTTCCATATCCGGCAGCTCTAATCCCTCCGGCAGAATCAAATCCGACCAGATAAGCATAAAAGCCTCTCCTGAAGGAATTAACTCCAATGCCCGCCTGATGCCGGAGCATGTGCCTGTACCTTCGGCTTCCACCACCTGGTATTTTACCTCTGCAAAACAAGATAAATATTCCCGCAGCGCCTCCCTGTGGTAATCTGCAATGATCACAAACTTTTTCTTAGGGTATCTGCGAAACAAATGAAAAAGCATAGGAAGATTATGAACCGGAACCAACGCTTTAGGCTTATTCTTTGTTAAATATCCAAGGCGTGTCCCTTTTCCGCCTGCCTGTACAATAATATATTCCATACCTTTTTCCGCCTGCCCTTCCCCTATTTGTTATGGTTTAATACCTTCCTGATTTGTCTCAGATATCCATATCCATGTCTGGTATCTGGTTCCAGATAGTTTCCCTCTCCCCATTCATTCCACGCATTGATGAACAGGTAATCATTCCCTTCTGCTTTACTCCGTAAAATGGCTTCGTTCAAATATCTGCCGAACCTTTGGGGCGTAGAGCCCCGCGTAATAACGGCTCTTTCTCCCCTCCTTGGAGAATCGTCAAAATCTACAAATACTGTCCGAAATTGATTCTTTTTATGGGGCGCCTTAAGCATCTTTTCATTGATTTCTTTATAACGGATTGAACGAATTGCAAATCGATTCCACAGTAAGCTGCCTTTTCCCCGCGGCGCAAGCGTGCTTCCCCCGTGTATAATCTCCGCCCTCGTTTTTCCTGGCTCAAAATCCACCTTACCATCCACCCAACAGCTTTTCGTTGTCTGGTCGCGCCAGATATCCATAGACACAATAAACATTCCCGAAAAACCGTCTTTTTTTGCACATTTATTCCAATAGCGAAGCATATCGTTAAAACGCGGAATGTTTCGCAGACGATAAATTAATAGAACCGGACAATTCTTCTCTTTTATATACCTTTTATCCAAGAAAAACTGCCTGAAATATTTATAATGAAGCTCCCATTCTTCTTCTCTGCCATAAGTCTGGGGGATAATAATCTCCTTATTCCCTTTTCCTCCATGCCAGGTCCTTGTCCACGGTTCATTGGCCCAGGCAATACAATAATGAAAATCAATGTTTTGATTCCTTCTCAGCATCTCGATAGGTTTTTCCAATACCAATCTCCCATGAAACCAGTAATGGTAGAAACAGAAGCCATAGATGCCGTATTTCTTCGCTAATGCCATCTGCCACTCCATAACCCCGCCGACCAAAAGGTTATAATAATTATCATAAAGAGGCTTTCTAGGCTGGTTATGTCCCACAAACAATGGACGGGCTTTTTTTACGTTCGTCCATTCTGTGAAGCCTTTCCCCCATGCATCATTATTTTCCGGAATTTCATGAAATTGGGGTAAATAAAACGTTATTAATTTCATTTTCATACACTCCATATCACTTCTTCCAATGAAATAATCGGGCAATTTACCCTTGCCTTTAACATTTCCCTGATATCGTCAAAGGAAGCATAAGGCGTTACAACAATTACATCTGTCTCTGGTAAATCATCGTCCGGAAAAAAGATTTCATCAATCCTTGAAATCGTACAGCTCACATCCCTGTCTACTCCATAGTCAACTGTAATTTGAGAATCTTCCAGTTCCTCTACCAGTCTGTTTGCCAATTCTGCCATTCCGTAGATTGCTATATGGGAGTAGCTCATTTCTTCAAAATAAGAGGCAATGTTTTTCCCTTCATTTTTCAGCTCTAACCAATGATTTAAAAGCTGGAAATGATCCGAAAGGACATTCACTCGATTCTGAAGGCTGTCTATCTTTCTTTCTGTATATTTCTCCACAAAATATATGCCCGATACAAAAGCTATTGCTGAGACAACGGCTGAGCAAAAACTATTATTTTTCATATTCTCCTACTTACTTAATGCAGTTTCAAAGGTTTTCTCCATATAATCTTATTTTCTGGTACTCCGCCTATGAGCAAAGATTTTTTGATATCTTCCGCCACATTTCCATCTGCCACCGCAATCAATACAAGGTCATAATTATAGCTTAAAATCTTCTTTGGACAACTGACCGGCATTCCCAATTCCTGATACCTGCCATAATCAGTGTCAACCCATAGCACAATGGAGAAACCAAACGCTTTCATTTGCATAAAAGTATCACATCCGACCACTCCGGCTCCATACAATATTATCTCTTTATCCACTCCACCACCAATCTGCCCCAGATCCGCTATAAATTCAGGGATATGTACCCTTCTGTCAAATCCCATATGGCTGTTGATGGCAATACATGACTTCACCGCAATCCATTTCTGGAGCTGGTATAATAATTCTGTACTCATGGAATGGCGCCGAAATATCTCTGCCAAAGCAAGATATACCTTGTTGAGGTCTGCCAGCTTATTCTCATTGACCCTGTGGCTTGCCGACTCTTTTACGTAGCGATAATGATAAAAACATCTGTCGCATATTACAATACTTTTACATTCCAGCATATACAGATATAAAAATACCGTATCCTCTGCCAAAACAAGATCTCTACTTATGTTTTCGTGAATTTCTTTCACCTTGCTGCAAATATACAATTTATTATATATCCATGGTGTCAATGGCTGCTGAGACTCTGTCTCATGGTCATAGATCATCTTTCCATACAGATATTCCATGTCCTCCTTGCCTTTATAGACGCCCCGTCTAAATCTGTCAATGTGTTCGATTACCTGCCCTGACCTCAGTTCCTGATAGACTCCTGCACTTACCATGTCTGCTTTTCCAATCTGCCCCACCATCTCCGCGATCATATCTCCATCTATCCAGTCATCCGCATCTACAAAGACAAGATAGCTGCCGTGAGCAAATCGGACCCCTGCATTTCTTGCAGAAACCACACCTTCATTCGCCTGGTGCAGAACAGTGATCCGTGAATCCAGAAGTGCTATTTTGTCGCAATAATCGGCTGTACCGTCTGTGGAACCGTCATCCACAAGAATGATCTCCAAATTTTCATAAATCTGCCTTCGTACACTTTCCAAGCACTGCGCGATGTAGGGTCTGGCATTGTAAACCGGAATAACCACACTTACCAATCCCTCACTGTCAAACGAAAACTTTTCTTCTATCATTTCAATATTCTCCTGTCATCTTTCAAACAGCTATTCAATATTTTCCTTGACATTGCTATGAATCTCTGACCTTCTTCAATACTTCATAACGCCTGACATCAATAAACTCCTTCACAAATCCCGTTTTCGGATTTCTGCAGATATCCTCCGGAGTTCCAATCTGCTCTATTCTTCCCTGGTTGGTAATAATAATCGTATCCGCCACCTCCATAGCTTCCTCCTGATCATGAGTCACAAAGATACTGGTAATCCCTACCTGTCCAATCATCCCCTTAAGCCAAGTACGAAGCTCCCTCCTTACCTTTGCGTCAATCGCTGCAAAAGGCTCGTCCAACAAGAGAAGATGCGGATTTGGCGCCAGTGCCCTGGCAAACGCCACTCTCTGGCGCTGTCCTCCGGATAGTTGATGAGGATAGCGATTCCCTAGCTCCTGCATTGAAATTAATTCCAAAAGTTCATCCACCCTGTCTTTTACCTCTGCTTTCCTTTGTTTCTGTACTCTTAAACCAAATGCAATGTTCTCTGCCACAGTCATATAGCGGAACAATGCATAATTTTGGAACACAAAGCCAATTCCCCGTTTACTCCCCGGCAGGTCATTTACCCTACTGCCGCCTATCAGGATATCACCCGAATCCGGCATATCCAGCCCTGCAATCATTCTTAGGATTGTCGTCTTTCCGCTTCCGCTTGGTCCCAAAAGCGCCGCAAGCCGCCCTTTTTCTATCCCAAAGCTCACATCGCTTGATGCAAGAAATCCATCAAAGGATTTATGAATATGTTTCATTTCCACATACATGGCCCTCTCCCCTTCTATTTCCGTTTCCATTCAACAAGATTCCTCGCTATTAAAATCATTATTGCCAAGAGCACCAGAATGGAGGAAACGGCAAACGCGGCAGTCGTATGGAATTCATTGTACAGAATCTCTACATGCAGCGGCAGCGTATTCGTCTTCCCTCTCAGATGGCCTGAGATAACAGATACTGCACCAAATTCACCCATTGCCCGCGCAGTACACAGTATCACTCCGTAAATAAGCGCCCATTTAATATGCGGAAAGGTAATTCTGCGAAAAATCATAAATCCTCCGGCTCCCATCAAACCTGCCGCCTCTTCTTCTTCCTTTCCCTGGGCATTCATTACCGGAAACAATTCGCGGAATACGAATGGAAATGTAACGAATATCGTTGCCAGAATCACTCCCGGTACTGCAAATACAATCTTAATTCCATGCTCCTTCAGAAAATCCCCCATCCATCCTACATTCCCAAAAGTAAGGATAAAGACTAAACCCGCAATCACGGGAGAGACAGAAAAAGGAATATCTATCAGCGCCGCCAGAACCTGGCGTCCCCGAAAATAAAACTTTGAAAGGAGATATGAAGCAAATATCCCGAATACCGTATTCACTGCTACCGCCGATACAGTTGCCGTCAGTGTAAGATACAGAGCTTTTATAGTATATTCATCCAGTACACTCTCCCTATATACCTCCCATCCATCCTGAAGGGCATTTATGATAACAACAAGCAAAGGCAGTACCAGCATCACAAACATAAATAGAGAACAGACAGTAATCAGCAAATATTTTAACCATTGGCTGTCCTCATCCTTATGCGGCTCTATCATCTTCTGTATCGAATTAGTCCCATCCCCCGTCCTGCTGAATCTCTGCATATAAATCTGTACCGAATTGATGATAAGCATCAGAAGAAACGATATAATTAGCAACACTAACGCAATTGCGACAGCGTCTGCATATTTATATTGTTCCAGCTTCATCATAATTAAAAGCGGAGCAATCTGTGTCTGATAAGGAATATTGCCTGCAATGAATACCACGCTTCCATACTCGCCGATTCCTCTGGCAAATGTCAGCCCAAAGCCGGCAAGAAGCGCCGGAAAGAGTTCAGGGAATGTTACCCTGAAAAAGGTATATGCTTTTCCTGCCCCAAGCATCGAGGCCGCTTCTTCATATTCTCTGTCCAGCTTCTCCAACACTGGCTGTACTGATCTGACCACAAAGGGGATTCCCACAAATATCATGGCTATTGTTATTCCAACACGCGTATAGGCAATCTTAATCCCTGCTTTTGCAAACAAACTGCCAATCCATCCCTGGTCAGAATACAGACAGGTCAAAGATATACCTGCTACCGCAGTAGGAAGGGCAAAGGGCAATTCAATCAGCCCATCCATCAGCTTTTTTCCAGGGAAATCATATCGAACCAGAACCCAGGCCAGAGCCAGACCTACCACTACATTCACCAGAGCCGACACAAAAGCACAGGAAAGACTGACAACATATCCCGACACCACCTGAGGCGCTGAAACAATCTCTATAAACTCTCCAAAATCAAGCGCGCCGGCTCTTATAAAAAGAGAAGCCATAGGAATCAGCACAAGACTGCTCAACATTGCAATGGTCACTCCCATGGAAATCCCAAATCCTGGAATTACCCTGATGCCTTTTTTATTCTTTACCTTTACAATCTGCTCCATAGCCGAAATCTTCCCTTTTATTCCGAATAAATCTGATCAAATATTGCACCGTCCTCAAAATATGTGTCATAAACCTTGTCCCATCCGCCAAAATCATCAATCGTGACAAGATTCATATCCAGATTAAACTGTTCCGAAAACTCTTTCAGGATTTCTTCATTTGATGGACGGTAATAATGCTCCCCCGCAAGTCTCTGTGCCTCATCACTGTACAGATATTCCAGATATGCCTCTGAAAGCTCTGTGGTTCCATGTTCTTTTGAATTCTGATCAACGACGGCTACCGAAGGCTGCGCCAGGATACTGGTGCCAGGCGTTACAATCTCATACTGGTCTGGATATTCTTCCATGGACAGATAGGCTTCGTTTTCCCATGCAATCAACACATCCCCCTGACCGTTTTCCACAAAGGTATTCGTTGCTCCCCGTGCTCCGGTATCTAATACCAACACATTTTCATACATTCTTCTCATATGTTCTTTTACAGCCTTTTCATCTCCATGATCCCGTTCCTCCCAGTAAGCCCATGCCGCAAGAAAATTCCAACAGGCGCCTCCTGATGTCTTAGGATTTGGCGTAATCACTTCCACTCCGTCCTCTATCAAATCATCCCAATCCTTTATATTCTTTTCATTCCCTTTACGGACCAAAAATATAATTGTCGAAGTATATGGCGAACTGTCTTTTCCAAATTCTTCCTTCCATCCGTTATCAATCAGCCCTGATTCCTCAATGGCTGTAATATCATGAGCAAGAGCCAATGTTACCACATCAGCCTCATTTCCCTCAATGACTGAGCGTGCCTGCGCCCCGGACCCTCCATGAGACTGGGTTACAGTAATATCCTGGCCGCTTTCTTCTTTCCAGTGAGTACAGAAAAGTTCATTATATTCTGCATAGAATTCTCTTGTCGGATCATAAGATACGTTTAATAGTTCCAAATTATCTTTTTCAGCAGATGGTGTTTCTGATGCTTTCCCGCACCCTGCAATCCATAAGGAAATGGTAAACGTCATAAATAAAATAACTATTATATTTTTCACACTAATCTCACCTATCCTTTTGTCCCATATGCCTATTCACTGTATCAAGAACCCTTTCTACACATTCCTCCAAAGGCTTCTTACTTGTATCAACCATCATTTCAGGGTTATCTGGTTTTTCATATGGGCTTGAAACCCCTGTAAAGTTCGGTATTTCTCCTTTTCTGGCCTTTTTATATAATCCCTTTACATCCCTTTTCTCACATTCCTCCAAAGGCGTACTTACATAAATCTCTATAAAATTCTCCTCTCCTATTATCTCTCTTGCCCTTTTCCTGTCACTTCGATATGGAGAGATAAAAGCGGTAAGGACAATCAGACCTGCATCATTCATAAGCTTTGCCACTTCTGCCGTACGCCGGATATTTTCAATCCGATCCTTTTCCTCAAATCCAAGATTCTGGTTGAGTCCCATCCGTACATTATCGCCGTCGAGCAGCATGGTATGTTTCCCTTGAATACTCAACGCCTTCTCTACCTCATTCGCCAACACAGATTTTCCTGAACCTGAAAGCCCGGTAAACCAAAGCGTTACGGGCTTCTGTCCCATCTGCCGTGCGCGGAATTCGCGTGTGATATCCAGTTTCTGCCATGTCAGATTTTCGGCCCTTCTCAGAGAATGCAGGATTACACCGCAGGCAGACGTCATATTGGTTACTCGGTCTATGAAGATGAAGCATCCCATATCCTTGTGTCCGGAAAATGTATCAAATACTGCCTTCTCTGACAGACGGATATCACAGAGCGCAATCTCGTTCTTCTGTAACCTTGAAGCTGCAATATCCTCCCCTGACTGAATATCCACCTTGTGCTTGATGGTCATCACAGTTGCCGGAAGCATCTTGGTTCCAAGTTTAATCAGAAAATTTTTCCCTTGGGCTAATTTTGTATCATCCATCCATAATAGGAGAGCAGTAAACATATTGCTTACTTTCAATTCTGCACCTTTTACTAGGACACACCCCCTGGATACATCAACCTCGCGGTCAAGCTTTATTGTTACAGGCTGTCCTTTCTTCGCATTGTCCGCCGTTTTGTCCGCCGTCAGTATTGATTGTACCCCCGCCTTCTCGCCGCTTGGCAGTATTTTAACCTCGTCACCAATAACAACCTGCCCAGATGCAACCTGTCCCTGAAATCCCCTGAAGTCAGCATTTGGCCTGCATACCCTCTGAATCGGCATGACAAATCCTTGTTCATCGGTATCGGCATCCACATTTACTGTCTCCAAATACTCCAATAGCGTCTGCCCCTGACTCCATGGCATATGAATCGAATGCTTCGTAACATTGTCTCCCTCTGTCGCCGATACCGGAATCACCTTTACATGTTCCAGTTCCAAATCTATGGCTAACTTTTTTATCTCTTTCTCGATTTTTTGATACTCTCCCTGACTGTACCCGGCTAAATCCATCTTATTGACTGCAAACAAAAAATATTGGATTCCCATCAATGCACAAATCCTCGCATGACGTTTTGTCTGCAACCTCACCCCCTGCGACGCATCCACCAGAATCACCGCCAAATCTGCAAAAGAAGCGCCTACCGCCATATTCCTGGTATATTCCTCATGGCCTGGCGTATCTGCCACAATAAAACTCCTTTTCTCTGTGGTAAAATATCGGTAAGCAACATCTATCGTTATCCCTTGCTCCCGTTCTGCCATCAATCCGTCCAAAAGTAATGAATAATCGATTCTTCCTTCCCTGCTTCCAATCCTGCTGTCCAATTCCAGCGCTTTTTCCTGATCAACAAACAGTAACTTTGCATCATACAGCATATGTCCGATTAATGTTGACTTTCCGTCATCCACACTGCCACAGGTAATAAACTTTAATAATCCGTTCATCCTAAAAATACCCCTCTCTCTTGCGCCGTTCCATGCTTCCCGCAGCTTCATGATCTATGACTCGGCTTGTCCGTTCTGAGCTCACAGCGCTGAGAGTTTCCTTTACGATTTCCTCCAAGGTATCTGCTTTAGATTCCACGCCTCCTGTCAGCGGATAACAGCCGAGTGTCCGAAACCGTACACTTTTTTGCTGTATCTTCTCTCCTGGCAGCAAACGCATCCGTTCATCATCTACCATAATGATATTACCGTCCCGATACACAACCGGACGTTTTTTAGCGAAATACAGCGGAACAATCTCAATCTGTTCCCTGGCAATATATTGCCAGATATCATTCTCTGTCCAGTTGGAAAGAGGAAATATTCTTATACTCTCCCCCTTATGAATCTGTGTATTATAAAGCCTCCACATTTCCGGCCTCTGGTTCTTCGGATCCCATGCCTGTTCACGGCTTCGGAATGAAAAGATCCGTTCCTTCGCCCTGGACTTTTCCTCATCGCGCCTTCCACCGCCGAAAGCCGCTGTGAATCCATACATTTCCAAAGCCTGTTTTAATGCCTGAGTTTTCATAATATCCGTATATGAGGCACCATGATCAAAGGGATTCATCCCCTGTCTCACTCCTTCTTCGTTCGTATAGACCAGCATCTCAATTCCTTTTTCTTCGGCAATACGGTTACGGAACTCTATCATCTCTTTAAATTTCCAAGTAGTGTCTATGTGAAGAAAAGGAAACGGCGGTTTCTCAGGGTAGAATGCCTTTAGCGCAAGATGAAGCATAACCGAGCTGTCCTTTCCGATCGAATAAAGCATAACCGGATTTTCACATTCGGCGGCAACTTCTCGGATGATATAGATTGCCTCAGCCTCAAGCGCATCTAAATGGCTGAATAATTCTTGTCTTTGCATGTTCCGAAACCTCCTATTTTCTTATAGAGCCCGCTGAAATGTATCAGAAAATGATTCCCAGACTCTTAATCCAACGCGGCAACTGCCATTCAGACCATCGTATTTAAAATTGTCTTTTCGCATAATATACTCCAGATAATCTTGTATATTCAGTCTGTTGCTTTTTTCACTAATAATCTTTTCTCTTAATGCTTCCTCCCTGACATAGCACAAATAATTTTTCAATGCCGCTTCATTTAAAACAATAAGAGGAACCTTTTCAATCTCGTTCTTTCCCTCTGCATATTTCAGCAGCCAGCGTCCTGTTGGAAGGAAACTATACCACATTTTGTGATAGAGCTGCTTCCACGAAAAAAAATCTGCCAATTCAATTTGTTCTTTTTCTACTAGCCATAGAGCCGGAAACACTTCCTTGTTTTCAGCTAAAATCATTCCCTGAGGCTTAAATGACTTGCTTTCCTCCGATACATTTAACGATTTCAAATCTAACTTTCTTATGGAAATTCCTTCTTGCTTTGGTATAAAATAAATATGTTCATCTTTTAAAATTACATTAGCTGTTACAAAGAATTCTGTACTATTTTTTCTAATTGATATTGACTTCATAGAATGGTCTTCTAAATCATAAATATGTACGTGTCCACCTCTACCCGGACAAAAATATATCTTCTCATTTTTTAAAAAAATTTCTTCATGTATTCTAATCCCACAGGATTTCTCCCCTCCAAAATCACCTAAAAAGATTGTCCTTCCCGTTTCAATTTCTACCATAAACATTCCATTATAAAACCAATTTGAAAAATAGGCGTACCCATTTGCTTCAACAAAATTTTGGCAGCAGATTCTTTCAAAATCTTTCATACTCTCCCTCGCTATTTTCCATTTCACAAATTTCATTCCAAAAACTATTTTCTCCAGAATTTATATATAAACTTTTATTTGAAAGCTTATGAAAATCTGAATTCTGTTTTATAAAACGGAAACGGTCAGCATTAAAAGGTAACATCATTTCGTCATTAAGTAATTGTGCCGGATCTCTCAATACTTTTTCTACTCCTTCCCATTCGTTTGGAAAACACATAATAATCATAGTTAAAAATATATGAAAGAAATAATAATCAATGATTCTATCTTCCTTCTTCCAATATTCTCTTAGAAAAGCTTCCAACACAATTAGAATTTTGTTGGCCGGCGGCGCACAGATTAGCCAATTGGCTGTAATTCTGGGCTCCGGACAATTTCTCCAATCTAACCAACGGCTAAACATAAATAACTTTCCAGCTTTTAAATAATACGGCAATCCATTCCCTGTAAAATAGACTGTCGCATCTATCCATATGCCTCCATATATATTCAAAATCCTTACTCTGACAAAATCAGAAAAATGTGTATAACTTATCACGCCTTTTTTCCACTTGTCAACGATATAATATGGAACATCAATATAATCAAATACATTATATTGATCCAGCAGGTAAAGCTGTTCCCCGGCTAATCTTTTCTTTATAGATCGGACACATATTTTTACCACCTCCGGAGCAGCTTCAAACCCTTGCAGCCAAAGAATCCATATGGGACTTTTGTGTTCTTCAATACCTATCTTCTTATCCAGGGACAAATTCTGATATTTTTCATCTAATAATATATAAGAATAATTTTTCTTTAAATATTCATAAACTGCCCATCTTTTTGCATAATCAATCTGTTGGGGATGTATATTCTGCAACAGATTTTTGTAACAAATTTTTATATTTTCTCCAAAAGAATCCATCAAACAAATCTCAAAAAAACTAACTATTCTGTTTAAATCAAACAATTTCTCATCATAGATTCTTTTTCGTATCTCCCATTCCCATTTACTTAATATACATAAATAATCTATATGATACCGACGAATCATTTGCGGTGATATCAACCTAAAACCTTCCCATCTTATATCCTTTTCACTAAATTCTATAAATCCATCTACAAACGCAATAATCTCAATACATGCTGAAAGTTTTTTTATTTTATATATTTTCTCTCTCGCTGTATCCCCTCCTCCCCAAAAAATAATTTTCATATAACCGGTTCCCTCCAAATACAATCTCTTAATTTTAAAATCTTAAAAAACTCTTTTCTCCGTTTAAAAACTTAATCCAGTCTATTCTTCCTACCCCTTCCACATTTCTTGCATAGTACTTATGTATAAACCCCTCATATCTGTAATGATACTTATATTGCACAGCCGCATCACTCCACTCTGGCGTATATAAAATTGATTCTAATTTTAAATCTTTATGATAGAACCCAAGTTTTTTCTTAATCGGAAGTTTGTCAAATTCATATGCTTCATCATCCGTCACAATACTCATCAAAGCAATAATATTATCATAATTTACATACTTCCTTCTCCTATTCCATTTTTCTGCCTCCGCTATGCCATCCTCAGCATGCAAAAACCACCAGCATACAGAATCACCAAATGTCCCTTTCGGAGCAAATGCTTCTCCAAAATAAAGTTCATCACACAAATACTCATTCTCTTTCGCTTTTATATCCATAGATAAATAAAATTTATAATTTTTTAGAAATTGTATATAGTTTCTACATCTCATTGAAATTGTAGGCGATAATATTTCTAATCCTAAATCATTGTAAATAAATCCACCTATACAAGTATTCGATAAAATGGAAGGTCTGCTTTTTCTTACTTTCATATAATCTTCTAAAACAAAATTGGGGATAGAAAAAATATCACTCCTAAGAATTTTTCCTGAAGCTCCCATCTCTTTTAAGATACCAAATACTTCTTTATACCGTTTCATCGCAACAATTACATAATCCGCTTTATCAATATCCATTTCCCATGGTCTGATAATCTTTTTCCCATCCAAATATGTAATTAGTTGAGGTTCTGTTGTAACCAAAGCCAGAACTCTGATCTTATCCTGATAGATTTTCAGATACGAAGACAGTACATTATATTGCTTTCCGATTCCATAAACATAGCAATATATAATTTGTTTTTCTCTACCCCCCCCCCTGTTTTCTCTATACAATTTTTCTTCATAATACTTCTCCATAATTTTCTCTTTCATCTTTCCTGATACATCTCTTCCATTTTCTTAAAAATACTTCTTGTTCTTCCTCCGAATAGAAATGATTCATGTAAGGATTGTTATTATAATAATGCTTTACATATGTTACAGGAAGCTCAAGCTTCTTCTTAATCTCTCTATATATGTGTCCATATTCCTTCTCATCACCTACGTTGGCATTGATTAATTCAAATTGATTATTATTTACAAATCTTCTGATCACTTCGGTCATGTCTGATAATTTTTCTGCTTTTATAAGAAGAACTTCTACCATGTTTTCTGATATAATCGCATATCCTTTTTCTTTGTCAAAAGGATAATGAAATACATCTATCCCGCACAGTTCCTTTAACTCCTCATCAAACCAGTGAAACAAATGATCCTGGATTTTTACCATAAGTTCAGAAACTGACTGTAAAAATGTTTTTCCCGCCTTTAATTCTTCTGCAAAGTATCTGTCACAATTTCCTCTTTCCATCCACTGAAAAATGATTGCTAAATCTACGGCTATCGGATCTCGCACCAAAGTTATAATTTTTTTATGTTTCATCTTTTCTTTTATACATTTTACATATTCTGAATTTTGGAACTGAAATATATTAGAAGATTCTATATATTTCTTGTATTCCCCCTTTTTTCCAAAAATTAATTCTCTGGCCATGTCATTTTTAAAAAAGAAGTGGTGCAAATGTGCATTTTTTATACCCACATTCCATAAACTTTTCGAGACTGTAACAGAACCTACCTTCTGTCCCTGATAAACTAAAACCGGATATTTGCACGCATCTCTGATAATATCTCCGCGAGATTTCAAATGTTCATACCAAAAAGAAACCATTTCTATCCGCGACTCTACTGTATCATAATCCTTCACGATAAATTTCCATATCATCTTTAATGCAAAAAAGGAGAGAAAATTCGCTCCATCTGTATATGCCAGATTTTGTTCCACTTCCTTTCTTACATTTTCATTCTTAATTGCCACAATAATTAATAAATCCTTCTTATTTTCAACCTCTGCAATAGAAAGTATTTTTCCATTCATCAGATTCATCCCTTGTTTAAAGATGTCTTTATCACAAAAATTATACTGGGAAAATCCTAATTGCTGAAGCATTTCTGCTGCCCGTTTCCCATATTCTCCGGCCCCGTAAATAATTATCTCTTTTTCTTCAAGGCATCCGACATTTTCCAATGCTTTATAATCGATAAATCTATTTTCTGCTTTATGAACCTCTATCATTTCACAATACCTTTCCACCTGCTCAAAAATATTTTCTGTTCTTCTTTCGTATAAAAATGATCCATATACTGATTATTGCTATAATAATGTTCTACATATTCTTTGGGTAATTCTATTTTTTCCTTTATATCTCTATACAAATGGGCATATCTTTTGTTTTTTCCAACATTTTCATTTAATAGTTCAAACTGTTCAATTCCTATAAAATCCCGAATCACCTCTGCCAGACCGGATAATTTCTCTACTTTAAGTAATAAAATTTCTACTCCTTTATCAGAGATTATCGTATATCCTTTTTCTTTATCAAAGGAGTACAAAAAAACATCAATACCGCACAATTCTTTCAGTTCTTCGTCAAACCAGTCAAACATTCTGTTTTGCACTTTTACCATCAGTTCAGAAACAATTTGGCAAAAAGATTCTCCCCTCCTGAACTTTTGCGCAAAATATCTGCTTGATGTTCTGCTTCCAATCCATTGAAATACAGTAGATAAATCAACCGCAATCGGCTCTCTTACCAAAGTTATCATCTTTTTGCACTTCATCTCTTTTTTTACATTCATTACATATTCCGAATACTGAAAGTTAAAAAAATTAGATGAGCTAATAAATTTTTTCTGTTCCTCTCCCAGTATTAACTCTCCGACAATATCATTTTTAAAAAAGAAGCGATGTACATGTGCATTTTCTACACCTACATTCCATAAACTTTTTGAAATTGTCGATGAACCTACCTTTCCGTTCTGATAAACTAAAACAGGGCTTTGACATGCATCTCTCACAATCTCTGCACGATTCTCTAATTCTTTATACCAGGCATATATTTTCTCTGTTTCGGACATTAATGACGTCGGATGCTCTGCACGGTAGTGATATATTTCCTCTAATACAAAAAATGAAAGGAAATTTACTCCTTTTATATATGCCAAAGTTTGTTCCATCTCTTTTCGTATATCTTCGTTTTCAATTGCGACAATAATCAACAGGTTTTCCCTATTTTCAATTTCTGCAATTGAGAAAACAATTCCATTCATAAAGTTCATTCCATGCTTATGAATGTCTTTATCACAGAAATTATATTCTGGAAATCCTAATTGTTGCAGCATGTTCGCCGCCAACAGCCCATAATTTCCAGCTCCATAAATTATAATTTCCTTTCCTTCCAACACACTGACGTTTTCCAATATTTCATAGTCTAAAAATTTCCCCTCTGCTTCATTCAAAGCAGTCTTATAATATTTTTCCCATAGTGAAACATCTGCCTTTGCTTCCCGTTTTTCCAACAACGCACCATACAGCCCTGACAGCAGACTGTTCTGCGTATATTTGACATCCTGATAGGAATAATCAAAATGGCAATATCCCTGTTTGATAATACTATGTATTTTCATCGTCAAATCATCGTCGCATTTACAGCAAAACATTGCACTTAATTTTTTTATCAGCGATGATTGTTCCAATATATCCCGGTAATTAATCAACAGATATTCTTTTCCCTTTACAAATCTCAGGATGCTGAGATTGTAATGAATCCATAACAGTAAGCCATACTTACTACTGTATCCATTTCTTTCTCTTAATGACTCCATAACCTCCAAGGGATTTCTATATACCCATATATAAAAAACCTCTATCCCCAGTCCTTTTAAAGCCTTTTCCCACAACGGCAACAACACGGATATTCTTGGATCTTTGATCACAGCTATATTGTTTTTTTCCATAAGCTTTCTGACAACAGCCTTTATATTGTCCATTGACTTTCTAATCTGTAAGCTTTGATAATCCACTTCCGGTGATTCCAGAGAATACCACTGTCTGTCGCATAACTGCAATATATTATTATTTATACAAACTGCTTCAATATTTTCAAAATGTCCATCTGGGTTGCCAAGCGAAGAACCGATTAGTTCATTATCCTCTCCCAAGTAGGCTCCCATACATTGGCTGATCCGGGCTGTCAAAGATGTTCCGCTTCTATGCATCCCTGTTATGATAACAAGTTTTTTCATAGTATTCTCCTTTAAGTTTGTCTTTATATAGTATTGTACATATACTTATAAAATAAGACACATTGGTCATTCCAAATAAAGAATGATGCAGAAGCCTTTCTGCTTCGCTCCCCGCTAATCACTTCACATTTCATGTTCACGAGGTCCTGGCATACCCAATACACAATGATATCATTGCCTTCTAATGCCGTCTTTTGTTTTATATATCATGAAGTCTCTCCCCAGTCCTTACGGTGAAATTCCGGCTTACTGCCAGAATTTATCCAGGCAGTTCTTCTTATGATCATTCACATCTCTTTAATACAACCTCCGTTCTCCCTGCCCTCGCTTCTTTGCATTCTGTGCCGCATTTATCTTCTCATCCACCTGATATCCGCAGGAGGGGCATATAAATATACTGTCCTTTTTCTGCCCCATACTTCCGCAGCAACTACACTCCTTGCTGATATCCTTCCCAATTACTTCTATAATTTCCACAGATTGCTCTCTACATTTTTGTTTAAGCCTAGTACAGATATATCCTCTCTGCCACAGTGTATTGTAATGATTCATCCTCTTATTCACGCCCCCTGCCTGTGGTTTGGGAAGCTTGGGAATATAAATTGTACGCGGTTTTTCGTTTTTCAGGAAAAGGTTTAGCTCTTGATTAATATAACTATGAAGCCTCTCCTCATAACGCTTCTTCCTGTTCTTGTACTTCTTCCTCCCCGGATTGTCTGCTTTATTACGCATATAAGTTCCAGTCTGTTTTCGGAGCCAATCTGCATACTCCGTCTGATAGTCTCCTAATTTTCTTCCATACCTCTGGCCTTCATCCGTTGTAAACATAGTACGCATTCCTAATGCTACTCCGACATCGTTTATGTAGTCCATATGCTTACGGACTGTCACCTGGATAGGCACTTGAAGCTCTATGTTGTCTTGTTCTGGATACAGCTTTACATATAACTGATTCTTGTACTGGTTTTGATCTGTCAGAAGTACAAAAATACGTTTTCTCTTCTCTTTTACGGAAATATATATTCCATGATCAGCATAACGGTATGCCCTTTCAGTTATGGAAAATCCTTCTGCTGTATCCGTATGCAGCCTCGTATGATATTTACGCACCTGTCGGCAGAGATAATTCTGTAATCGTTTTACCTCAACTTTTTTTATCAGCATATCATACTGCTTCTGAATTTCATGTGTCAGCACGATAGGTTTCCCGTTCAGCACCGCTTCAAAAGCATTATTTACTTTCAGAAGAAAACGCAGATAATGCTTTTCTTCTTCTGTAAATCCTTTGTTGTGCCCTGCCAGTTTTAATATTTTCGACTTTGTATTTGTCCACTGGCACTTAATATCCCCCAGAGCATCAAATACAGCAAGATAGAAATAAACCGAAGGCATCCCAAGCTCCTCTCTTAAACCAGCCTTCGTCATCTCATTTTGAACAGTGTACCCCGGATAGAGCTTATACAGGCTTCCAATCCCTCCAAACCGTTCATACACATAATTCTTTACCTTCTTGTAATCCTTGGCTATATCCTGGAGTTTCTGCATATCCTCGGCAGGAATCGGTTCTTTATTGTACTGACGGACAGTTTTATATATTTTATCTGGCGGCATCCCTGCTCTCTCACCTCAATAATACAAACTATTTTTTTCTAGCAAAGTAGGTAGTACAAAATAGTATACTTTTTCGTAATGAATTTACCTAAGAATTTTTTAGACAAATATTACAAAAAATAGAGATTAATTTTATTGACTTTTTGTCGATAATATATTAGAATAGTTGAGAATTTACTTGAGATATGCCATTACGAAAAAGTATACTTTTTCGTAATGGCTTTTATCTTGTCTTTTTCTAACTATAAACATATCAAATTTTCCACTGTGCCAATAAGCAACATCTTTGTTCTTCCTTCATTCCAGATTAAAATAATACCAAAGCGATCCACACATACAATCGCTTTCATATACAAAAGAGGAGGTTGGAATGAATGGTATACGGGTATGTGCGTGTTAGTTCCAGAGAACAGAACGAAGACAGACAGATGCTTGCATTGAACGAAAGAGAGGTGCCGGAAAAAAATATTTACATAGACAAACAATCCGGCAAAGATTTTAAACGTCCCATGTACAACAGAATGCTCAAAAGATTAAGGGAGGACGACTTAATCTACGTGAAAAGCATTGATCGTCTGGGACGAAATTATGAGGAGATTCTTGAACAATGGCGTATCCTTACAAAAGAAAAAAAAGTTGATATTGTTGTGATTGACATGGAGCTTCTGGACACCAGGCGGGGCAAGGATCTGATGGGAACCTTTCTCAGCGATATCGTGCTACAGGTGCTTTCTTTTGTAGCGGAAAATGAACGGAAGAACATCCGCGAACGGCAAAAAGAAGGAATCGAGGCTGCAAAATTACGTGGCGTACAGTTCGGAAGACCCCGCCGCGACGTACCGGACGATTTCATACAAATCTGCTGCCGATGGAACAGCGGACAGATTCTCGGCAAAGAGGCGGCAAAGCTCTGTGATATGCCGTTGACTACATTTTACGGGAGAGCAAGAGAGCAAATCAAAGTATTGAAGCAGACTTGGGAGTATTAACCCGTAATTTGGGGCTGTCGTATTAACAGCCCCTTAATAAAAATAAGCCTCCTCTTTGTTCACATGGAACTTTTACGCCAGGATCAACGGATTCTAAAACTGATATGGCGGTTACGATTTTGGTAAGCCCTTTCTGCCCGCCGAAGGGACGGTAAATGTAATAAACTTCTACTGTTACGCTCATCCGTCTTTCCTTTATACCCTGTTACTCTACAATCCTATATTGCAGATACTCATAAAGCAGCCTCGTTCCCTCCATAATCTCCGGCGGCAGAAGCGCCCGCGCCACCATCTTCGGCTCTGCATTCTCCTCAGTCTCATTCTCCCGCCTAAGCATGGCATAATCTCCGTCTATCCTTTCTACAATATACGTACATGTCAGCATACCCTTGCCCTCCTTCACGAAACACTTTCATCCGTTCCTTTACGATTAATAATGATAATTCCTACACTCACACAGATAAGAGCAGCCAGATTCTTCACAGACACCACCTGCTCTCCTAAGAAGATTGCCGACAGCGCAACGCCAAACACCGGAATACTGAACCCAAAAATCGCCACCTTCCCCACTGAATTATATTTCAGCAGCTCTGCCCAAATGCTGAATGCCACGGTTGACAAAAGCGACATATAAAGCAGCAGCAAAGAAGATTTAGTATTAAAGCCATAAACCGACCCGCCTGACACAACTCCAAGCAGAATCAGCACCGCACCGCCAAACAGCAGTTGATAGGCTGTGATGGTCACAGGCTTCTCCCTGTCTGAAATCATTTTAAGGGTGACGCTGCTCAGTCCATAGGAAAATGCGCACACCAGCACCATTCCTTCTCCCAAGAAGGAAAACCCGCTGCCCCATGCGCCTGGTTCCATATTGATGATAATAATCCCCGCAAATCCCACCAGGCAGCCGGCAATCTTCTTAACGGTCAGCTTCTCCGACTTCATCAGGAAATGGGCCGCTATTATCGAAAAAAATGCATTGGACGCATTTATCACAGACCCTTTCGCCCCTGTTGTGTGGGCAAGACCGATATAGAAACACACATACTGAATCGTGGTCTGCAAAATTCCCTGCCCGAACACATAGGGAATCGACGTTTTTTTCATTGTAATAATACGTTTCTCAAGCGCACACCCCAGAAGAAACGTAAACACTCCTGCCATAAAAAAACGATATCCTGCAAACAAAATCTGACTGCCTGCATTTTCGATATGGAATAATTCATAACCAATCTTTACACATGGAAATGCGCTGCCCCACAAGGCGCAGCACACCAACGCCAGAACTGTCCTGGCAGCCGTATTCTGATAAAAACGTTCCATTATTCTTTCTCCGGTTCCGGATAGTCTACTCCTTTTGTATCTACCGTAACCTTTTTCATCTTCTGTTCCTCTAATGGTCTGTCATTGTAATCCGTATCAGTATCAGCAATCTTATTCACAATATCCATACCTTCGATTACCTTGCCGAACGACGCATAGGAGCCGTCCAGATGGGGAGAATTCTTGTGCATAATAAAAAACTGTGAACCTGCGGAATCCGGATGCATCGCCCTTGCCATGGACAGCACGCCTTCTGTGTGCTTTAATTCATTATCAAAACCGTTTTGGCTAAACTCTCCCTTAATATTATATCCAGGACCTCCCATTCCTGTCCCGTCCGGACAGCCGCCCTGAATCATAAAACCGCTGATTACGCGATGGAAAATAAGGCCGTCATAGTATCCCTTATTCACCAGTGAAATAAAATTATTGACCGTGTTTGGCGCAATCTCCGGATACAGCTCTGCCTTCATAATATCTCCGTTTTCCATCTCAAATGTTACAATTGGATTTTCCATATTTCATTTACCTCTCTTCCTTTTAGTCTATCCGACGTTATCTATTGTAGCGGATAATGAATCATTCGTAAAGTAAAGAATATAAAATCATGCCTCCTTTTTCATCATATCCTGTATCCCACAATTCTTTTAAAGGAAGCCGGACTTTCTCCCCATAGGTTGCCGCTATGATGTGCATCCCCTCACTGGCATCATCATATCCCACCACCAGAAACCAGTGCCAGATAAAGTCCTTAAATTTTTTTGACATCTTATGATTCAGCATGAGGTACGGAACCGGAAGTTTTCCATCTATCTGACTCCTGATGGCTGTTTCTGCCTCCTCGTAAGAATGTTTTCCTGAAAATCCTTCCATTTGGATTCTGCTGCACACTCCAATCTGGCCGCTTATATCACCAAGATATTTCTCCAAACCATCAATATACCATTCCAGTTTCTTTACTCCGTTCACTCTGGGATGAATGTACGGCTTCATAATCTGGCTGAAGCTCTTATAATCCTTCTTATTCAGATGGTTGATATCATAAGGATACAACGGTTCCATTCCCATGTGCTTTGCGAAATAAATACAACTGTCACAGGCCGTCGCCGCCCCACAGCCTCCGATGTGCATGACAATATTGGTAAACCAGTCCTGATTTCCTCCAAATTCTCCGTCTATCGTAAAGTAATCCAGTAATACTTCCATCCTCTCTCCCCTTCCTCAAATCCATTTCTTATAAAGCTTCGCTCAAACAAAAAGTAATTATTATGATACAATCTACTTGCATAACTTTTGTATTTAGTTTACTATACCGGGTGGGTGGACTTTGTCCATTGCGGTGTGCCCTTGGGCATAAATATAGGTTAAGACACAGGAGATTTTATTATGCGCACTGAAACAATAATGTATAAATTATTTATAGATATCGCACAAGGAGATGCCAGAATCCTGGCAGTATACATGAACGGTTCACGGACAAATATAAACGCACCAAAAGATATTTTTCAGGATTACGACATCGTGTTTGTAGTAACCGAAACACAGCCATTCATAGAAGATAAAGATTGGCTTTGCATGTTTGGAAATATTCTCTATATGCAGTATCCAGATGAACATCCGGATGGTGCCAGCGACAAAGAGAATTTTTACGGATGGCTGATGCAGTTTAGCGACGGTGTCAGAATAGACCTTCATGTAGAATCCATTACACATGCCATTGACCATATCCGCGACGATAAGCTGTGCAAAATTTTATTAGATAAAGATAATATTCTTCCGCCTATCCCCGAAGCAACAGACATAGATTATCATGTGAAGAAGCCGTCAGAGTCACAGTTTAGAGCCTGCGCCAATGAATTTTGGTGGTGCAGCAATAATCTGGCTAAGGGCTTGTGGCGGGAGGAAATTCCTTATGTCCAGGATATGGCTAATTTTGTAGTACGAAAGCAGTTAGAATTAATGCTGTCGTGGAAGGTCGGGATTAAGACCGGATTTACCGTCAGCGTGGGAAAATCGGCTAAATATCTGGATAGATGGCTTGAAAAGGATGAATATCAGAAATATCTGGCTACCTATTTTGGCGGAAACTTAGCGGATGCCTGGGATGCAGTCTTTTGCATGTGCGTCCTGTTTGACTCCACAGCCAGAACGATAGCTCCTAAGTTGGGGGTCTCTTACGATATAAAAGAAGGGCAAGCTGCTTTTTCATTCCTTAGGCATGTACGCAATCTGCCAAAGGATGCAGAGGAAATCCCTGCCTTATCTGCCGATTAAAGGCAGGGGTTTTATTCTTACAGTCCATATCTCTGATACATCTGTTCCCGATATGCCCTATCCACACTGATTTTCTTTAAATCATCCAAAAGATTATTATTAAGTAGAAGTTGAATTAAAGACTCCATACGATTTTCACGTTTTCTTAATTGCAGCTCTCTCTTTTGTATCTGAGATTCCTTCTCCTGAAACTGCGTTTCTCTCTCTTGAAACCTTGACTCCTTCTCCTGAAACTGCGTTTCTCTCTCTTGAAACCTCGTCTCCTTCTCCTGAAACCTCGTCTCCTTCTCCTGAAGCTGACGTTCCTTCTTTTGAAACTTCGTCTCCTTTTCTTGAAATCGTGATTCTTTTTCTTGGAATCGTGATTCCTTCTCCTGAAATTGTGATTCCTTCTCCTGGAATCGTGATTCCTTCTCCTGAAATTGTGATTCCTTCTCCTGAAATTGTGATTCCTTCTCCTGAAATTGTGATTCCTTTTCCTGAAACTGCCGTTCCTTCTCCTTCCACTCATCCGCAAAAATCTCTTTAATCGCATCACATACCATATTCCCTACCTCCTCCATCGTCTTCTGATTCGCCCGCATAATCAAATCCATGGCTGCCTGGTACAGATTAGACTCCCTATGTATCTTATACTCTCTCACCAACCGCTTGGCATTCTCATCCATTGCCAAATCCCTTTTTAAGCTGCCAAGCCATCGGTTTTCTCTTTGCGAAAGCTGAGTATTTACGATAATCTGCATAGGAATCGGATCATTGGTAAGCAAATAAATACCCTTCCCCTTTTGCACCACCTCAATATTCCTCTCTTTTTTGAGCAATTTCAACATTTTTCTAGGATAATGGCCGCATACAAAGGTTATCGTGATATCCTCCATGGAAATACCATGTACTTTCTCTGCCTTAGATTGATAAAGACATGCATATCCATAAACTTTATAGAAATCATCAATACTTAGATAATCATCCGGGCTCTTGTACTCTATTAAATTGTATTTGCGGAAAATCTTTCCAATATTCTTTTGTACCGGCGTATCATCTGAATCTTTAATCACCACAGTGTCAACGCGCAGCGATTTCTTATATAACTCATATTCTGAGTGGAAATTCAGACGTGCAGCTTCTCCCTGAAGCTCAATCTGGAGTGCTGCGTGAAAGCCATCATGCCATTGCAAAATCTCATCTGCCATTCACTACCTCCATTATATTCAAATCTTCGTCTGTATGCAAGGTATTCCAAACTATTTTGATATAAGCAATGCACCAGCCAATCATTGGATAAATTCTGACGAATATCAGATATGAAAATAAGATTATATTGATCGTAAAACCGTCGATACGAAAAACTTTACAATTTCATCCTATCACCTTTTGACATCTTTCACAATCAAATTTATTCGACTTTTTTCGACATTACTCTAAAAAGGGATGCTGCTTTCATGGTTCATACTACAAAACAACATCCCTACGTATTTCATCACAAAACTCTGCCTTCTAAACATCCATACTCCCTGACCGAAAACCTTCCAGGTCCAGGGTAATATAAAGATATCCCAGCTTCTTCAAAAATTCTGTAACCCTTCCCCTTTCCTCCACCAAACGCTGCAAATCCTTTTGGTCTGCCTCGATTCTGGCAACCTCACCATGAACTCTCAGCCGGACATTGTAAAGCCCCAGATTTCTTAAAAACGTTTCCCCTTCTTCTACCTTGCGCATTTCCTTGTAAGAAAGATGAACTCCGTAGGGAAAACGGGTTGCAAGGCAAGGCGTAGAGGGCTTATCGGACACAGAAAGCCCTGTCTCCTTTGCAAATCTTCTGACATCTTCTTTGGTAAATCCTGCATCTGCCAGGGGACTTATGATGCCAAGTTCACGAACCGCCTTAATTCCGGGACGGTATACATGAAGGTCGTCTTCATTGGTTCCCTCAAGTATCGTGGAAACGCCTAGCCCTGCTGCTTCTTTTTTTATCTTCTGAAAAAGGAAGCGTTTACAGCGATAGCATCTGTCCACAGGGTTGTCTGCTATACCCGCGCCTTCTAACTCGTCAATCTCCAATATCCGGAAAATACCTCCCAAAAGCTCAGCCACTTTCCGCGCCTCCTGTGCCTCCTTAACAGGGTGCAGCATGGTATGAAGATAGATGCCATAGACCTTTTTTCCCGTTTCTCTGGCCGCATCACAGGCAAGTTTTAGCAGGAGGCTGCTATCCACGCCGCCGGAAAAAGCAATCACAATATCCTCCCCTGCATATTGTCTCATTCTTTTGCCCAAAATTTTCTTTTTTTCCAGATAGCTATTCATGTGACTGCCCTTCATGCATAACTATATCACCTGCTTCACAGAAAACCTTTTCCCAAACCTCTTGATACGCCATTTTCTTCTCCCTGCAAATCGCCGCTACACTCTCATACTCAGGATACGCCCTCACATTTCCGCCGATTTCACACACCTTAACCTTCGCATCCCCAAGAGAAGTGTTAATATTGCGAAGCTTACGCCTCAGCACGGTGCGTTCCATTTTCATCCGTCGGATTCCGATGGTAGTAGTCTCTCGGAAAATGATTTCCTCCATCTTCGGAACCATTTCCCCGCTGCAGATTACATTTATCTGATATGCCGGACGGTTCTTCTTCATATACACAGGAGTGTAATGCACATCCCTCGCCCCTGCCTCTAAAAGCCTTTCCATCACATACCCTAAGGCTTCCCCCGTGCAGTCATCAATATTACTCTCAAGCTTATAAATGCAATCTGTCTCCTCAGCTTCCGGTTCAATCAACATCCCCCGCAGAATACTGGGTCTTCCGTAGTCTCTCTTTCCCGCACCCATACCAATCTGTTTTATCTTATACCTGGCAGGAAGCTGGCTAGAAGTCCGTACTGCCGCCACAATCGCAGCGCCGGTTGGGGTCACCAGCTCTGCCTGTGTCCCAGTCATATGCAGGGAAATTCCATGCTTTTCAACGATATTAACTACTGCCGGAACCGGAACCGGAATGATTCCATGCTGGCACCTGACGGTTCCTGTCCCCTCATATAACTCCGGCACAATAACCTCCGCAATATTCAGGTTATCCAGACAGATTGCCACAGCCACAATATCTACAATGGAATCTACTGCCCCTACTTCATGAAAATGCACCTCCTCCATGGTGGTCCCGTGTGCCTTAGCCTCGGCTTCTGCCAGCACCGTAAAAATATCCGTTGCAATCGCCTTGGCACGCTCTGTAATTCCGGAGTTATGGATAATAGAGGTTATCTCCGGCAGGCCGCGGTGTTCATGGGTATGTCCCCCTTTTCCATGCAAATGTTCATCATGATCATGTTGCCCATGCTCTCCTTCATGTATATGCTCATGATGTTCATGCCTGTGTCCATATAAATACTCATTATCATGGTCATGGTTCTCATGCTCTCGATCCAAAATCACCCGAAAATCACAAGCCTCAAGCCCCGATTTCTTCACCCTGCTAATCTCTATCTTAAAGCCCTCCACCGGAAGGCTTCTAAGCTTTTCCTCCAATATCCTTCTGTCCGCCCCAAGGTCAAGCAGCGCGCCCACCGTCATATCGCCGCTGATTCCACTGTAACACTCCAGATACAATATATTTCCCTGTTTTCCGTATGTCATTTTTCTCCTCCTTCGCAGCCAATTTAAACAAGATTCACTTACCCTGCCAACCTCTCCACTGCCTCAGTGAGCGAACGAAGCCTCTCGTCCGCTTCTCTCTCATCCTTCCCTTTGACTCCGATATAGAATTTAATCTTCGGCTCTGTCCCAGAGGGTCGGATACAGCACCACGCCCCATTCTCCAGTTCAAAATACAGCACATTGGACTTAGGGAGTCCTGTCCGGCTCTTATTACCGCTTTCCATCTCCATCAGTACATCCTCCCTGTAATCCCGAAACTGAGTCACTCTCAGACCGCCGATAACCTTGGGCACCTCCGAACGGATATTTTCCATCATCCCTTCAATCTTTTTTGCACCCTCCTGGCCTTTAAGAGTCACGGTACACAATTCTTCTTTAAAATATCCGTAAATCTCGAACAACTCATACATCTTGTCACACAGAGTCATTCCCTGGCTCTTACAGAATGCTGCCGCTTCACAGAGAGCCATCACCGCAGCCACCGCATCTTTATCGCGGGCATGAGTCCCTACCAGACATCCGTAACTCTCCTCATAACCAAATACATACTCATGGCTTTGACTCTGTTCAAATAACTTAATCTGTTCTCCAATATATTTGAAGCCTGTGAGCGTTTCAATCAACTCCACCTGGTATGCCTTTGTAATCTCCCGCGCCATCTTACCTGACACAATCGTCGTGACAACCGCCCCGTTTGGGGGAAGGGTTCCCACCGCCTTTCTCTGCGCCAACTGATACTCAAGCGCCAACACGCCGGACATATTTCCCGTAAAGCTGACATACTCCCCCGTGTGGCTGTCCTTCGCATACACACCCAGGCGGTCTGCGTCCGGATCCGTTGCCAGCACGATATCCGCATCCACCTCTTTTGCAAGACTTAATGCCAGGGTAAATGCAGCCTTGTCCTCCGGATTAGGATATGATACCGTCGGAAAGCTTCCATCCGGCATCTCCTGTGCCTTCACCACAGATACATTCTCAAATCCAAGCTCATTCAGCACCCTGCGTACCGGAATATTTCCCGTACCATGAAGCGGTGTATAGACAATCTTAAGGTTCTTTGCCTCTTTCCTGAGAATTTCCGGATGAATAACCAGCTTCTTAAGTTCTTCCATGTATCTGTCGTCTATCTCTGAGCCTATCACCTGATATCGTCCTGACGCCAGGGCAGCTTCCTTCTCCATGGTCCTCACCATAGCGTAATCTGTAATCTGATTGACCTCCCCGATAATCTCCCGATCCTTCGGAGACGTAATCTGTCCTCCGTCCTCCCAATACACCTTATATCCATTGTACTCCGGAGGATTGTGGCTTGCCGTTATCACAATGCCCGCCGTACATTTAAGCTCGCGCACCGCAAATGAAAGCATTGGCGTAGGCCGCAGGGATGGGAAAACATAGACTCTGATTCCATTTGCCGCAAGACAGAGCGCCGCCT
Organism: uncultured Dorea sp.; assembly: GCA_910584575.1. Lineage (GTDB taxonomy): Bacteria > Bacillota > Clostridia > Lachnospirales > Lachnospiraceae > Sporofaciens. The sequence continues at coordinate 7,651 of CAJUBG010000005.1, read as the reverse complement.
CCTCTGCAAAATCTTCGGATCTGTTCCGAGAATCATAGGCAATGGCCACCCCCTTAGACTGGGCTTTTTCCTTAATAATAAAATTCGCAAGTCCCTGCGTCGCCTTGCGTACCGTATAAATATTCATGCGGTTCGTACCTGCCCCCATGATTCCCCGCAATCCTCCGGTTCCAAATTCCAGGTCACGGCAGAACCGTTCTTCAATCTCCTTTTTATCTCCCGAAATCCCGCGCAACTCCTCCTTCGTTTCCTCGTCAAAATAGGAAGCAGTTAGCCAGAATTGATATTTTTTTTGTGCATCCATTGTTCTATCCTCAACTTTCCGTTTTTTATCTTAACCTTAATATAGGATAAAAGTCAATCTATTTCCTCTATTTCTTGCCAGACCGTTTTCTTTCTCTGCCTTTAGCCGATATATTATATATACAAAATATGGCTATTTACCCTTTGGGGTATACCAAACAATAGATAACGGAGGCATTTTACTATGTCAAATACTTCATCCACCCTTATGACAGAAGGGACGATCTGGAAGCGCATTGTCACATTTGCGTTTCCTCTTTTTTGGGGAAATCTTTTTCAGCAGCTTTATAACACGGCAGACTCAGTAATCGTCGGCAACTTTCTCGGTGATGCGGCCCTTGCGGCTGTCAGCTCATCCGGCAGCCTGATTTTTCTGATGGTGGGCTTCTTCAACGGAATCGCCATCGGTGCGGGCGTAGTGATTGCCCGCTATTTCGGCGCGCGGGATATCCCTAACCTTCAAAAATCCATCCACACAACCATCGCCTTCGGGCTCATCTGCGGCTGCCTGCTTACCCTTGGCGGCGTATTTGCCGCACCTCAGATTCTGGTATGGATGGGAACTCCCTCTGCCGTCCTGCCTAACTCCATCACGTATTTCCGAATCTATTTTTCCGGCTCGCTGGCATTCGTTATGTATAACTTTTTCGTGGGAATCTTACAGTCAGTCGGGGACAGCCGCCACCCGCTTATCTACCTGGTGATCTCCTCCGGCGTCAACATTGTCCTTGACCTGGTGCTGATTGGCGTGTTCCGCTACGGGGTGGGCGCCGCGGCGCTGGCTACGGTGATTTCACAGTTTATCAGCGTTGCCTTATGCCTGCGCCAGTTACTTTGCAGTCCGGAGGAATTCCGGCTCTCCTTCAGGAACATTTGCCTGGATAAAAATATGCTTCGTCAGATTCTAAATAACGGGCTGCCTGCCGGCTTCCAGAATTCCATCATCTCCGTCGCCAATGTATTTGTCCAGGCAAATATCAACCAGTTCGGACAGATGGCAGTAGCCGGCTGCGGCGCATACTCCAAGGTACAAGGCTTCGGCTTTCTGCCTATCACCTGCTTTTCCATGGCGCTCACCACCTTTATCAGCCAAAACCTGGGTGCAGGGAAGTATGACCGCGCCAAGAGGGGCGCGGCCTTTGGAGTTGTATGCACCGTCATCAGTGCGGAAATCATCGGGATGCTCATCTATTTTTCTGCCCCTTTGCTGATTGCCGCATTCAACGATACTGCCGAAGTCGTCGCCTTCGGAGCCAGCCAGGCGCGGACAGAAACCTTCTTTTTCTTTCTGCTGGCTTTTTCTCACTGTATGGCGGGAATCCTGAGAGGGGCAGGGAAATCCATGGTTCCTATGGTTGTAATGCTGATCTTCTGGTGCATTTTCCGAATCGGGTATATCTCGGTTGTAATCCGGTTCGTACCAGTGATTAATGTGGTGTTCTGGGCTTATCCCCTCACATGGACACTGAGCTCACTGGCTTTCATCCTATACTACCGGAAATCAAAACCGTTACAGCCGAAATCTAATACTTGACATTTAAAGCTATTTTTCATATGATAATAATGTATTAGGCGCAGCCTTGATCCACGTCTGTTAGGGAAAATCCCTGGCAGGCGTGTTTTTTTGTGAAATGAGCAGCGCAAATATTGATTGTATCAGGAGGAATTTTGTTATGAACACTGTTTTATCACTGATTTCTGTAATTGTGGGGAATTTTTTGTATGCGTTGACTGTGAAGCTGTTTTTGCTTCCCGCCGGACTGGTAACAGGAGGGACTACCGGAATCGCGCTGACGGTCAACTATCTGACCGACTTTTCCATTTCAACCTTTGTCCTTATCTTCAACATAGTGATGCTTATCCTTGGCTTCTTCTGCCTGGGGAAAGCCTTCGCAGCCACCACCCTTGCCAGCACCTTTTTATATCCTTTGTCCCTTGAATTTTTGGACAGAGTTCTGGGAGACTACATGCTGACCCAGGACATCCTGTTATGCACCATTTTCTCCGGTCTTGGAATCGGAATGGCACTTGGAATCGTCATTCGCTCAGGCGCCTCCACCGGAGGTATGGACATTCCTCCCCTGGTGCTTCAGAAAACCGTAAGACTCCCCGTGTCTGTCAGCATGTATGCATTTGACGTGTGCATCCTGTTATCCCAGGCATTGTTCCGCCCTGCGGAAAATATACTATATGGTGTCGTGCTTGTCCTAATCTATACCATTGTGCTGGACAAAATGCTTCTCATGGGCGCAACCAGAACCGAGATTAAGGTAATCAGCGAAAAATCCGACGAGATACGCGACGCCATCCTGACCCAGATTGACCGAGGTGTTACTATATTAAACGGGGAGAGTGGGTATCTTCATAACCCCTCTCCCGTCATCCTAAGTGTGATTTCTAACCGCGAGCTGCCTAAGGTGGAGAAGCTCATCCACAATATTGATCCGGAAAGCTTTATTGTCGTGAGCAGAGTCAGCGAGGTTCGGGGACGTGGCTTTTCACAGAAAAAGCTCTATCAGTAGGAGGTAACCACGGTATTGGCGCCGTCAAAATAATCTCTTATTTGCATGGTATATTTCTTTAAACCGCTGGAATTCCTCCTCATACCGTCTCACATTGGCAGAAACAGGCTCAGTCACCTGGCTGTTTAAATGCACCATGCTGTCGCAAGCCTCCTCATAGTTCCGGAAATATCCGCTTCCCGCCGCTGCCGTCATTGCCGCGCCAATACCGGCCTGTTCCTTTCCTTGGTTGGTATAAACAGGACACTGATACATATCCGCCTGAATCTGGCAAAACAGACGGCTGTTGGCGCCTCCGCCTGCCGCAATCATGCACTTGGCCTTGATTCCCAAGGACTGAAAGATAGCATAGGATTCTTTCATGCTGTAAACAATCCCCTCCATGGTACTGCGGATCATATGAGCCCTCGTATGCCTCAGTGTCATTCCCAGATACACGGCTCTTGCATCCGGATCATTATGGGGCGTGCGCTCTCCGTTAAGATACGGGAGAAACAGCATCCCCTCACTTCCTGCCGGAACCGCCTCTGCCGCTTCTGTCATTGTGTCAAAATCCTCAAAGCCCAATATCTGGTTTTTCAGCCACTTAAGGGCTACTCCGCCGCTTAGATGGGCTCCCATAATACTCCAAAGCCCTTCTTTTCCATGGCACCAGGTATTCGTCCGTAATTTCGGGTCATATAAAGGCTCATCTAAGGCACAGGTCAGGTGGCAGGCTGTCCCAATGGTTGAAGCCATCCTGCCGCTTCGTATCATTCCGTTCCCAAACTCCATCATCAAAGAGTCGCCTCCTCCATATGCCACAAACGTTCCTGCCCGAAGTCCCGTCTGCCTTGCACATTCTTTTGACACCACCCCCGCCTGCTCATATGACTCATGACTTTCCGTCAATATTTCCCGCGAAATGTCCAACTGTTCCAACAGCCCATAGGCCCAGGCGCGCTTTTTCATATCCCACATGCCTGTTCCGCTTGCGTCAGAGGCGTCTGTCCCCAGTTCCCCGCAAATACGGTAACGGATATAGTCCTTCGGCGACAATACCTTGCTTATCTTCTCATAATTCTGCGGCTCATGCTCTCGCACCCACAATAGAGACGGCAAAAGGAAGCCCGTACTTAATCTGTTACAGTACACCTTCGCAAACCGTTCCCTGGAAACTACCCTGTAAATATTCTCAATCTGCGCGCCTGAACGTTGGTCAGCCCAGATAATCGCATTGCGGATTAACCTTCCGTCTGCGTCCAGCGCCACAAGGCCGTGCATCTGTCCGGAAAATCCGATTCCGCGGATTCCTTCAGCAAGTCCTTTCCCTGCCCCTAACATCCGGCGGATTGCAATTACCGTAGCCTGCCATAACTTCTCCATGTCCTGCTCAGCCTGGTTAAGCTCTGGCTTCAGGATATCATATTCACACTGTCCTGCCGCTATCGTTATTCCTTTTGGATTCACTGCGATTGCCCTTACGCTGGAGGTCCCCAGGTCAATTCCTACAAAACATTCCATATACATTTCCTCCCTGATACACTACATCCGGCAAACCATTATGTATTCTTCTTCATTTTCGTCTATGACTTCAAAACCTACTTTCCTATACATATTGACAGCATAATTTGCTTTCTGTACCGATAGAGATGTCTGCTTATAACCCTTTCCTTTTAAAAATTGCAGCATAGCCTTCATAAGCGCCGTACCAATACCCATATGCCTGTATTCTTCATAAAGCGATATGGCAAACGAAGGCGTTTCATTATCAATATGCCCATAATCGTCCATAATACGGACCCACACCGCCCCCACAATTTTCTCCTGCACTTCCGCGACCAAGCACCAATCATCTGCTTTTCCAAAATCAGTAATGTATACTTTAAGCTCTGGCTTGTCGATCACAGACTTTGGCGGCTTCTCCATTCCCTCTGGAATAAAAATTGCTTCGTACAGAAAATCGGTTAATACTGGGTACTCACTTTCTCTGATTTCTCGAATTTTATAATCCATAGCGCCTCCTGAATATACCAATTTATATTTCTTTTTTTACGTACCACACGAAAAGCCAATTCCTTTCACCACCCCGCCGTTGTTTTCCCAAGAAGCCTTTCAGCCAGGATTACTTCATCCGCCGCATTGCTCGTCGTCTCCCTTAACTTAACAAACCCATTTTTCAGCCAGAAATGTTCTGATTGCGGATTCCCTTTTACCCATGCCAGACGAACAGAATGGTATCCCGATTCAGCAAGGTATCTGCACAAATCGTCAATAATTGCCGTTCCCGTTCCTCTGTTCTGTAACGATATATCTGTCATGAAAAAACCGATGTAAGCTATCCCTTTTTCTGGATATCCGTCGATGAAATCCATAACTGCGATTAGCTTTTCATCCTGATAAAATCCAATATAATATTTGTCCTTCTGCTCTTTTCCAGGCGGCAAAATCTTCATATCCTCTCGAATTGATTCCCGCGTTACAAAAGGCGGACAATATTCGTAGAATAAGGCATTCTTACTGAGCAAACGATAGATTTCGTCGATGTTCTGGTCAGTAAGTCTATGAATTTTATATTGAGATGAAAATAATTCTACCTGCATCAACCCTAACCTCTATTTTGAAATTTTTCTCCAACTTCAATAATATTCTCCAGATTTATTTTTTCGTAATGATTGCTATGGCACAAGGCATTCTGCCATAAACAATAGAATATTCAACATCTTGGTAGCCTGCATCTTCAAAAAATCGTCTGTATGAAGCCATGTCGAATTGTTGTCTGAATTTCACTCCTAAAACCTCCAGCAGACGCACCGCCTTTTTATTCCCCGAATCAGCCATGTTAATATATGTGGGAATAATGATTTTACCTCCTGGTTTGCATACTCTTTCCAATTCTTTTATAGCGGTATGAGGGGCTTCTAACAAATGAATCACATTTCCTGCGACCACCTTATCAAATCTATGAGCCTGGCAATTCAACCGTGTCATATCTGCACGCCTTATTTTTACATTGTTATATCTGCGGCATTTTTGTGAAGCCTGCTTTAACATTCCTTTGGATAAATCCGTCGCTATTAATTGCCTGCATTTCGGCGCAATATACTTGCTGATGGCGCCTGTACCGCAGGCACACTCTAATACAATATCATCTTCTCCAACTTCTTCCGCTACCCTTTTCCCTAGGTTTTGATACACCTTACGATTGTATATTGTCTCAAAAAAGTCATAAAAAGCAGATGCTTTGTCCCAAAACATAGATATATTCTCCTTCCTTGCCTGATACCGCAGCCCTCTTTTTCAACAGTTCACTATTACCTATATCTGACTGTCAGGCAGACATTTTCTATAAACTCTGGAAGGCTCGCCATTCATATCTTTCATTGTCTTATAAAATTCAAAACCGTACTTTTCATATAATCCAATATGGTCTGTCGATATGAAGATATCATGAACCTTCTGCGATTTCGCAAGCTTCTCAATTTCCAGGAACAATTTCCCTGCATATCGATGTCCCCTGTATTTTGGAAATGTATACACAAATCCTATCCATGGAGTTAATTCTGTCGGCTGTATGTCGTCTTTTTCAGTATAAGTGCAGAATGAAACGACTTCATCTCCATTCGCCAGCATCAACACCCTTGGATTTTCACCTACAACCTCTTTTAACTTATTCTCCCTTAATAATTTAAACAGATACTGCCCTGCGCCCCAATCACTTTTCTTTATTTGGGATGACCAATACTCTTGCCGGCTGCTGTTGAAATAATCTATTATTTCATATCCACTCAAATTCTGTTTCTCCTTTAGTTCTTAGTGTATAATTCTAATTATATTGTTTCTTTTTTCAATTATCAATAGTAATCTATACTATACTTTTCGCTTTCCCAAGGTCAGCTACTCTACGGAACGTTTATTGAAATCTTGGGATTCTGCATTATAATAATCTAAGAAGGAGTAAAATAATATGAATCATGTAAAAATTGGGCAGCTCATTTGCAAGCTGCGGAAAGAAAATAAGCTGACTCAATTGCAGTTGGCAGGGCAATTGGGCGTCAGCGATAAGGCTGTTTCAAAATGGGAACGGGGCTTGGGATGTCCCGATGTCTCTTTGCTTCCGGATTTGTCTAAAATATTTAATATTGATTTGGAGAAACTGCTTTCTGGCGAAATGAATGAAAATGAAAGTCTAGGAGGGAATATGAAAAAAATGAATTTTTATATCTGTCCGACTTGCGGGAATATGATTACCGCAATGACAGATACCAGTGTTTCATGCTGCGGCAAAAAATTAAGTCCTCAACAGCCGAAAAAGGCAGACGAGGACGAGAAGCTTAATGTAGAAATAGTGGACGATAACTATTTCATCGCTAGCGACCATGCTATGACACGGGAACACTATATTACATTTGTGGCGTTGCTGACAGGTGACAGTATAATGCTTCGCAAACAATACCCAGAATGGGATCTTCAGGTGCGGATTCCTGCGTTTGCACATGGGAAACTGCTATGGTATTGTACGAAGCATGGGCTGTTTTATCAGTTGGTGTAGCTAGATGGCTTTATGGATTTTATCGTTTACTCATAATCTTTAGTTGGGGAAAACCGGTTGGGAATGTTTTGCCTTTCCCAACCGGTTTTTTAGCCGTGTTCCAGATGGAGATACTTCTCACGGGTAGCAAGTCCACCGCGGATGTGGCGCTCGGACTTGTTAAGGTCTAGTATTTTTCGGGCTTCCGCAGCCAAGGATGGGTTGACTTGGAGGAGACGTTCTGTTACGTCTTTATGTATCGTTGTCGCAAATTAGAACGGTTTCATCCAGTCCCAAATCCCCAAACAGACGCAGG
>CAJUBG010000004.1 GCA_910584575.1 uncultured Dorea sp. | reverse complement strand
CTGTATTGACTTTGTTCGTCGTTCCCTGTATATTTAACTTATTCCATAAAAAAGAAAAAGCGAGGCTTCGTGAAGGGATTGAGGAGGAAGAGTATCTGTTAGATGAGTAGCGGCAATAAGAGAGGTAAGAGTATGATTGACAGAGCAGTCGAATTCGCATTTAGGGCACACGAGGGGCAATTCAGGAAGGGTACCAATCGTCCGTATATCGTCCATCCGGTGGAGGTGAAGGACATTGTGTCAACGATGACAGGAGATGAGGAGGTGATTAGTGCGGCGGTGCTGCACGACACGATTGAAGACTGTGAAGGGGTAACGCAAAGGATATTGGCGCAGGAGTTTTCTGAGAGGGTGGCCAGGATGGTTGCACAGGAGAGCGAGGATAAGTCCAAGTCCTGGATAGACAGGAAGCTTAGTACCATCGAGCATCTTCGCAATGCGCCAAGGGATGTGCAGATGATCGGGCTTGCGGATAAGCTGTCGAATATGCGGGATATTGACAGGGATTATCCTGTTTTGGGGGAGGAGCTCTGGAATCGGTTCCGCATGAAGGACAAGCATATTATCGGCTGGTATTACAAGGGGGTTCGGGATGTCCTGCGGATACCTTTTGAGGGGGCAGAGCCCTTTGAGGAATATTGCAGGCTGATTGAGAAGAATTTTGGCGATTTTACACCTGTGCCAGGCAGGCGTGGTTCAGATTGACAAGGGCGGATGAGTGATGATAATCAGTGCAAGCAGAAGAACGGATATTCCGGCGTTGTATCCGGAGTGGTTTGTGAACCGTCTGAAAGCTGGTGAAGTGCTGGTTCCGAATCCGTATAACCGTAAGAAGATCAAGCGTATTATTCTGTCCCCTGAGACGGTGGACTGTATTGTGTTCTGGACTAAGAACCCAACGCCTATGCTGCCGTATCTGCGGGAGATAGAGGATATGGGTTATGAATATTATTTTCAGGTAACGATAACAGACTATGAGGAGGATATGGAGGTGAATGTGGCGGATACGTCGGATGTCATGGCATCTTTCCTGCTGATGAGCGAGCGTCTGGGGAAAGAACGCATGGACTGGCGTTTTGACCCAATCCTTCTCACGGAGAAGTATACGATATCCTATCATCTTGAGCAGTTTGAGATGATGTGCAGGTGGCTTGCAAAGGCGACGACCAGGTGCATCATCAGCTTTGTGGATACTTATAAGGACAGTCCGTTTTGTGAGCTTACGGAGGATGAGATCCTGAAGCTGGCCAGTGGTTTCAGTAAGATTGCCGGAAGCTATCACCTTCCGCTGTATACCTGTGCGGAGAAGATGAATCTTGAACGGTTCGGCATCGGGCACTGTGCATGTATTGATAAGGCGAAAATCAGAAGCCTGACCGGATACCGTCTGGATCTTAAGAAGGATGGCGGGCAGCGTAAGGAGTGCCGGTGTGTGGAGAGTGTGGATATCGGGATGTACCACACTTGTATTCATGGGTGCAGGTATTGTTATGCAACGGGGAGTCAGGAGAATGCGCGGAATAAATATGAGCAGCACGATCCGGATTCACCGCTTTTGGTCGGGCATGTGCGGGGGGATGAAGTGATTAAGGAACGGGCGGCTGTGTCGGGAAGGGATATTCAGATATCCTTGTTTGATCTGCCGGGGATGTATACTGGGTTTTAAGTTGGTGATTAAAATATAATAGTATTAGGCTTTGAGGGGCTGACGCATCGAGAGAAATATATTTTGTGTGTCAGCCCCTTTTGTTTGTTTTAAGTCACGTATTTCATTGACAAAATAGTAACAGAGTGATATATTTAAACCATAGTCTAAACCATAGTCTAAGGGATGGGCGTTTATCCCCAGGCGGCGTGTGAAGCTGTTGTGAAAAGTGAGAGGAATATGAGATGAAGAATATTACGAATATACAGAAGTTTTCGGTTCATGACGGGGACGGAATCCGAACGTCTGTGTTTTTCAAGGGATGTCCTTTGAAATGTGAGTGGTGCCATAATCCGGAGACTCAGCGTTATGGCAGGGAGATGCAGTTCGATCCGGAAAAATGCACAGGCTGCGGCGCATGTGCAAAGGTCTGTGAAAATCAGGCGCTTGTCATGAAGGAGGGGAAGCCTGTTCTGAATCGGGAAGCCTGTATCCTGTGCGGCAAGTGTGAGAATTACTGTCCCGCAGGAATCCGCGAGGTGGTAGGACGCGAGTATACGGTGAAAGGGCTTGTAAAAGAGCTTATGAAGGACCAGATTTTCTATGAGGATTCCGGCGGAGGCGTGACATTTTCCGGCGGGGAGGTTATGACCATGGATATGGAGTACCTTCTGGCAGTTGCAAAGGAGATTAAGCGTCAGGAGGTGACCCTTACCATAGATACCTGCGGTTACGTTCCATATGAGAAGCTCCAGGCAATACTCCCTTATGCGGACACATTTCTCTATGATGTAAAGGTGATGGATTCTAAGCTTCACAAGCAATATACAGGCGTGGACAATGAGCTGATTCTTGAGAATCTCATCCGTCTTGCGAAAGACGGGGCAAGGCTCTACATACGGATTCCGGTAATCAAGGAAGTGAATGGAAACGAGAAAAATATGAAGGAAACCATAGCGTTTCTGAAGGAACACGATATTCATCCGCCTCAGATTAACCTGCTGCCTTACCACGATACGGGAAGCGGCAAGTATCCGAAGCTGGATATGGAATATAAGGGAACAGATTTACATGCACCGGAACGGGCCGAGATGGAAAAGTTTGTCCTGCTTTTCCAGGAGGCCGGATTCCAGAACACAAAAATAGGAGGGTAAATGGACATGGCAAAGCGTGGCATGAACGAAAGAATTCAGAAACTCCGTGAGCTCAGTGTGACGACACCGGTTCACATTGACCTTGAGAGGGCGAAGATTGAGACGGATTTTTACAAAGAAAACGACGGGAAATATTCCATCCCTGTAATGAGGGCGCTGGTGCTTAAGGAGTATTTCTCAAAGAAGACGCTGTACCTAGGCGACGGTGAGCTGATTATCGGAGAGAAGGGACGGGATCCCCAGGCATCCCCCACATTTCCAGAGCTTTGCTGCCACAGCGTAGAGGATATGGTAGTCATGAGCGAGCGTGAACTGGTATCCTTCCACACCACGGAGGAGGACAGAAAACTCCAGGCAGAGGAGATTATCCCGTATTGGACGGGAAGAAGCATGAGGGAGAAGATTCTTGCAAGAATGACCCCCGAATGGCACGAGTGTTACAGCGCAGGGATGTTTACTGAGTTCATGGAGCAGAGAGGACCAGGCCATACCTGCGGCGGCGAGCAGGTATTTACAACGGGATACATGGACTATAAAGAGAAGATTCATCAGACCATGGAAAGCCTGGATTATATCAATGACCCAGATGCGGTAAATAAGTGTGAAGAACTGAAGGCAATGGATATTTCATGTGACGCTGTTATCATCCTTGGCGAGCGCTACCATAAGCTTGCCCTTGAGATGGCGCAGAAGGAGACGGACGAGACAAGAAAGGCTGAGCTTCTCCAGATTGCGGCGAACCTTGAGGTTGTTCCGGCCCACAAGCCCCAGACTTATTGGCAGGCAATTCAGTTGTATTGGTTCACCCATCTTGCCGTTACCACAGAGCTGAATCCGTGGGATGCATTCAGCCCAGGAAGGCTTGACCAGCATTTGAACCCATATTATGAGAGGGATGTAGAAGCTGGTATTCTAGATGACGAGAGAGCCCTTGAGCTTTTAGAGTGTCTTTGGGTGAAGTTCTACAACCAGCCTGCACCGGTGAAGGTGGGTATTACATTGAAGGAGAGCGCGACTTATACAGATTTTGCAAATATCAATACAGGCGGAGTGACGCCGGACGGACGTAACGGTGTAAACAATGTCAGCTACCTGATTCTGGACTGCATGGATGAGATGAAGCTGGTTCAGCCTAATTCTAATGTGACCATCAGCAAGAAGACTCCGGCGAAGTTCTTAAAGAGAGCGTGCGAGGTTTCCAGGAGAGGATGGGGGCAGCCTGCATTTTACAATACGGAAGCCCAGATTATGGAATTGATTAACGCAGGAAAGAACCTTGAGGACGCAAGGCGCGGCGGTTCCTCCGGATGTGTGGAGACGGGCGCATGGGGCAGCGAGGCTTATATCCTGACCGGATATCTGAATATTCCGAAGGTATTTCAGCTTACGCTGTTCAATGGATTTGACCAGTATTCCGGCAAACAGATTGGGCTTAAGCTTGGGTATGCCAAGGATTTCAAGAGCTATGATGAGCTGTGGGAGGCGTTCAAAAAGCAGCTCGCCCATATTGTTGACATTAAGATTCGCGGCAATAATGTGATTGAGCAGCTTTACGCACAGGAGATGCCGGCGCCCTGTCTTTCTGTTGTGACCAATGACTGTATTTCCAATGCAAAGGATTACAATGCGGGAGGCGCAAGATATAATACCAACTATATTCAGGGTGTAGGCATCGGCACGGTTACAGACTGCCTTGCCTCTGTGAAATATAATGTGTTTGACAAGCAGAACTTCACTATGGAGGAACTGATTGAGGCAATGGAGAATGATTATGAAGGGTATGACGCAATCTACCGCATGGTTCATGACAAGACTCCGAAATATGGCAATGACGACGATTACGCAGACGATATCATGCAGGAGGTGTTCGAGCTTTACAGAAGCTCTATCACAGGTCGTCCGAATATGAAGGGCGGAAAGTATGGAGTAGATATGCTTCCGACTACCTGTCATGTATACTTTGGCGATGTAATCCTTGCGACGCCTAATGGAAGAAAAGCCCATAAGCCGGTTTCCGAGGGTATTTCTCCGGAGAAATCTGCGGATACCAACGGACCTACGGCTGTGATTAAGTCCTGTGCGAAGATGGACCACCTTGCGACAGCGGGAACGCTTCTGAACCAGAAGTTTACGCCGGATGTGGTTGCAGGCGAAGAAGGGCTTGACAATATGGCGAGCCTGATTCGGTCTTACTTCTCCATGGACGGACATCATATTCAGTTCAATGTAATTGACCGGCAGACCTTGATTGACGCCCAGAAGAATCCGGAGGAGTATAAAGACCTGATTGTGCGTGTGGCCGGATACAGTGATTTCTTCCGTAACTTAAGCAAACCGCTTCAGGATGAGATTATCGAGAGGACAGAGCAGAATTTTAATTAGCCGATAAATTTCTCGCAAGAGGCTGCCTCATTAAGCGAAAAATATACAAGATATGTACAATATCTTGCAATTTTCTTGCTTAATGCGGCAGCCTCTTGCTTTTCTGACAAAAAACAATTACAATGATGTAAAGTGTGGTGATATGATGGCAGAGATACGAAAGAGTCTGATTTTTCATGGAAGGGTTCAAGGCGTGGGCTTCCGGTATACTGCGAAGCATCTGGCAAATTCCCTGGGGCTGACCGGATGGGTCAGGAATGAATATGACGGTACTGTGCGAATGGAGGTCCAGGGGCGAAAGGAAATGATCTATAAGCTGATGGAGGGGCTTAGCAGGGGGATGTACATTTCGATTGACTGGATTGATGATGAGGAGATTCCTGTGGTGGAAGAAAGGCATTTCAGCGTAAAATAGAGATTCAAAATAACGGCAGAATGGGAGAAGGACATGGAAAAAGATGTAAAAAAGAGCGTAAAGAGCAGGATTGTTTCATCAGCGTGGCAGTTATTTTATGAAAAGGGGTATAATGGTACGACGGTGGACGATATCATTGAGCTGTCAGGAACGTCTAAAGGTTCATTTTATTATTATTTCAGCACAAAGGATGAACTTTTGAATACATTGTCTATGATTCTGGACGATTATTATGAAGAATTGGATGCAAAGATGGACCCAGAGATGAATAGTTTCTCCAAACTATTATATCTGAATTATGAAGTGCATACTATGATGGAGGAGAAGATTAATATCGACCTGTTGGCTTCCTTGTACTCTACACAGCTTGTATCGGAGAAGCAGAGCCATCTGTTGGACCGTAACCGGAACTATTACAGGCTGTTGGACCGGATCGTGGAGGAGGGTCAGAAGCGCGGCGAGATACGCGGGGATGTTGCGGCAAGCGAATTGACGCGCTATTATGCCATGTGTGAGCGCGCCCTGGTGTCGGACTGGTGCCTGAATAAAGGGCGATATTCACTGGGAGAGTACAGCAGGGAGTGTATGCCTTACATGCTTGAGCATTTTAAGGCATAAACTTTGATGCCAGAGCCAAAAAGGAGGCGATAGTATGGTGATACAGGGCCTGAAGAAATTTTCGTTGTTAGATTATCCTGGAAAGATGGCTTGTACAATATTCACGGCAGGCTGTAATTTCCGTTGTCCATACTGTTATTATAAGCCGCTGGTGATGGATACCCACGAGAACAGAACGATTCCTGTGGAGGAGGTGTATGCATTTCTTGAGAAATATCAGGGAATCCTGGACGGAGTCTGCCTAACCGGCGGAGAACCGCTGATTCAGCATGGTGTGGAGGAGTTTCTGAAGCATGTGAAGGAATTAGGGTATGCGGTAAAGCTGGAGACCAATGGAAGTTTTCCGGATAAGTTAAAGAGAATTGTATCTGAAGGGCTTGTCAGCTATGTTGCCATGGATATTAAAAATTCCACGGAAAGCTATGGAAAGACGGTAGGGATTCAAGGGTACGACGTGGAAAATGTCAAAAAGAGTGCAAAGTTTCTTCTCAGTGACTCTGTACCCTATGAGTTCTGTACTACCGTTGTGCTGGAATATCATCAAAGGTCTGATTTTGAGTCCATTGGAAGATGGATTGCAAAGGCAGACCGGTATTATCTGCAAAGATTTTTGAATTCCGAGCATGTGATACGGCGCGGACTTCATAAGTATAACGACAGCATCATGGAGCAGGCGTTGGCAATCGTCAGGAAAGAGGTGCCGTCAGCAAAGCTTAGAGGGTGGTAGGTATCTATCTGGCATGTCCGATACTTTCAGCCTTTAGCGCACTGTCACGCCCAATTTCAAAATGGTCGGCTTTTAGAATGGCGAAGGCTTGTTCGGCATCGCCCTTTCGCATATACTCGATCATTTTCCTGAGATTCTCGTTTGTCTTTGATATCAACATTCCGTTTCTGACGGAATACTGTCCGATTCGGATTAGCTCGCACAGGTTATTTTCGTAAATTTTGTTGATTCTTTCATTCTCAAAAATGCTGATAATCTCCATATGCATGGCAGTATCGGCAATCTCCCACTGGTAGGTGTCTGATGAAGCGGCAAACATACGGACAATCTTCTCCTCAAGGCGGTAGGAATATTCTTCATTGCGTCCGGAGGTGAAGATGAGCCGGAATGCGGCGCCTTCTAACAGCTCGCGAATCTGGTAGAGCTCGTTGATATCCTTTTCTGTAATCTCCCGAACGGTCATGGATTTGTAATAGTCGGATACGATTAGCCCTTCTGTCTGTAGCATCTGGATCGCTGCGCGGACAGGGCTTCGGCTCATGCCAAGCTCTGATGTCAGCAGGGCTTCTGTGAGGGGCATTCCGGGGGGATAGGTCAGATTCAGGATATTTTCTTTTATCTTGTCGTATGCCTGGGTGGCAAGGGATACGGTCTTTTCGGTCATGAAGGCTTCCTCCGTTTTGTCATAGTCTGCACTGAAGACAATATAACGAAAATCAGGATATTTGTCAATAAATCTATTGAAACAGCAAAGAAACAAAGAGGGGAGGCTCCCCTCTTTGCATATTATCGTATATTTAGTGTTCACTCAATCAGCGCAGCTTGAAACGCTGTACTGACTGCTTAAGCTCTCCCGCCTGTCTGTATAGCTCGTTTGCAGAGGAAGCAGACTTTTCAGCAGTATTGGTATTCGTCTGGACAACGACAGAAATCTGCTCTACACCCGCTGTAAGCTGTTCTAATGACAATGCCTGCTGCTGTGCGGAGTCGGCAATCTTCTGAATCAGGTCAGCCGTACTCTGTGCACCGGAAACACCGACAGAGAGAGCCTCGGTGGTCTCGCCGGACAAGGAGGTTCCGTACTTCACCAGTTCGATGGAACGCTCGATCAGTTCTGTAATATCCTGTGCGGCATCCGCACTCTTATTGGCAAGGCTTTGTACCTCGTCGGCCACGACGGCAAAGCCTTTACCGGAAACACCGGCACGTGCCGCCTCGATGGAGGCATTGAGTGCCAGAATGTTGGTCTGGAAGGAAATATCCTCAATGGTTTTAATGATGCCGCTTATCTGCTGTGAGGATTCGGAAATATTCTCCATGGCGGACGTCAGCTTATCCATCTGTTGGCTGCATGCCTTAAGCTGTGCAGCGGAATCCACGGAAATCCTCCTGGCCTCGTCAGCGTCCTCGGAGGTAGAGCTCACCTGCCCTGACAAGGACTGAATACTTGACGACAATTCCTCGATGGCAGAAGCCTGGTCTATTGCGCCGTCCGAGAGTACCCTTGAATCAGAAGCCACCTGCTCGGATTCATCAGAAACCAGTCTTGCGGTCTGGTTAATCTGGGAAAGAGCGTGATTCAGAGAATCCAAAATCTGCCGCAATGCATTCTGAATTGGCAGAAATTCTCCGATATAGTCTGTATCAATGGAAAGATTCATGCTTCCCTGGGCCATCTGAGCCAATTTGGAATCAATATCGTGTATATACTGCTTCAATACGGCCTTTGTCCCATGAATGGAGTCTACCAGCATACCAATCTCGGAGGTATCCGGTTCTAGTGGAAATTCGGCGGAAAGATTCCCGCGTGATATTTCTCCCATCTGATCCCGTACGGCAATAATTGGCTTCAGGATTCGTTTGCGTGTAACGGACATGATGATCAGTTGGATGATGATTACCAGTACAAGCGCCGCAAACAGTAGAATCTGTATAATCGTAGAGCGCGTGTTCAATGTCTGGATTCGTTTCAGCGTCCGTGCTTCCAGGGCCGAGAGGAACTCCTCCTTCAATTCATTCACCTTTAAAATGGTCGCATTATATTCGTCCCCGTAAACATAGTCCAACGCTTCCTGAAGGTCTCCCTCCTGTACATTCTTCATGGCATTTTCTTCGAGGGGAACCAGATCGTTGGAAAGTGAGGACATCTCATCAATCATGCCCTGTTCCTCTGCGGTGATGCCGATCTCCTGCATACCGGCGATACCTGCCTCTCGATTTTTCAGATTGTTGACTTCGTTCTGGTAATTGTCGTAGTGGGTCTTGTCCCCTGTGGCTGCATAAGCGCGCACCTCCTCCGTTAAATAGGTAGAGCCATCCATAAAACGATTGGCGTTAGAGGTCAGGTCATATCGTGCCTTGTTGCCTTCAGAGAGCTGATTGTTCGCATTGGCGTAAATCAGCAGAAGAATCGCCATCAATATCAGGGCAAAGATGGATATGCCATTCAGAATCGTAATGAGCTTAGATTGTTTCATTGCTTTTTTCATTTGCCTTCTCCTTTTATCTATGAAAAAATCCGAATATCATATATATTTAGTTTACAAAAAAATAGCAAGAATTTCAATAGTTCATTGAGATTTTATCTTGACAGTCAAAGGAGTGTGTATTAAATTATTTATGTTTAAGTTGCGAAGGAGGCGGATTATGAAATTACCGGAAAATTTTAAAAGGCGGGTTGTAATGACAACGGTGGGTGTTGTGTTATGTGCAATCGCTGTGGGCTTCTTTAAATGTTCGTTGTTTGGCGTAGACCCGTTTCAGTGTTTTGCCCAGGGAGTCTGGGGACATTTTTTTAAGGCAAATATGTCTTACGGTATCTTCTATACTGCAGTGTGCGGGCTGATGCTCGTTGTTGATCTGTTTATAGCCAGAAGCTATATGGGCGTGGCTACCCTGGTTAATATGTTTCTGACAGGGTATATTGTAGATTTTGCCAGCGCGGTCATTACACGCTTTGTCCCTGAGCCGAATCTTATGGTGCGGGCGGTTTTCCTTGCCATTGCGGTTCTGGTCATGTGCTTTGCCTCATCCCTCTATATGACCTCCAACCTGGGAGTCTCGGTTTATGATGCGATTCCAATCGTTATTGCCCGGAAATGGAGTTTTCCGTTCAAATTCGTCCGGATTGCGTGTGACCTTGTCTGTGTCACTGTGGGAACACTGTCTGGCCTGATGCCCGGCGTCGGCACGTTGATTACTGCATTTTTCATGGGGCCGTTGATTGAATTCTTTAATCACAGCTTTTCTGAGCCATTTCTCAACAGGTAATTTTCTAAAATTTTTATAAAAAACGGGAACTGTCAAGGCTGAGAGTCCCCGTTTTTGGCGATTTTCATGAATTTTCCATTATATATTGCAGATTGTTTGTCATTGTTTTCTTGACCCCTACGCTTTAAAATGGTAAAATGAATAATATTTATTTATATTTTAACAAAGATTAACGTTAATAGATTAACGTTATAAGAGGTGTTTTATGACAAGGATTGAACAACTGCGTTCTTTTATGAAGCAGGAGGGCTTGGAGGGCTTCTACATAGCGAAGCCTGCCAATGTGCGCTGTATCAGTGGTTTTACAGGGGAGGATTCCTTCCTGTTTATTACAGCGGACAGGCAGTATTTTATTACGGATCCCAGATATACAGAGCAGGCCGCAATGGAGTGTCCGGATTATGAGGTTGTTGACTGGAGGACAAAGACCGGATACAACATGGGATTGACGGTAAAGAGACTAGCAGGGGAGAATGGTGTTGGCAGAATCGGGTTTGAGGAGGATTACCTGACGTACCGGACATGGAAGGCGTTTAAGGAGGAGGTGGATGCCGAACTGGTTCCCACGTCCAATATTATAGAAGGTTTCCGTTCAGTCAAGACGCCGGAGGAGATATGGAAGCTGACCGTTGCGTGTGATATCGCTTCCAGGGCATTTGAGAAGATTCAAAAGGATATCTGCGTCGGAATGACGGAGAAGGAGATTGCGTCCAGACTGATGCACTATATGGTGATGGAGGGCGCAGATACGAAGCCTTACGGTGGAATTGTGTTATCGGGGGCAAGGACATCCCTGCTTCACGGGATTCCAGGCAATAAGGCTGTTGAATATGGTGATTTCGTCCTGATGGATTATGGATGCCAGTATCAGGGATATCTGTCAGATATGACCCGTGTGGTGGTTGTGGGAAAGGCGAGTGAAAAGCAAAAAGAAGTGTACCGCCTGTGCAGACAGATGACAGAGGATACAGAAGGGGCTGTTCGGGCAGGAGTGACCGGAACGGCGTGTTATGAGGCGTCCCTTAGGGCAATTCGGGATACGGAGTATTTTCCGTATCATTACCGCGGCATTGGCCACGGGGTAGGGCTGTTCGTGCATGAACTTCCGAATCTTGGTTCGGAGTGTGACAATGTTCTTGCAAAGGACAGTGTGTTGACGGTAGAACCAGGGATTTATATTCCGGAATGGGGCGGTGTCCGCATTGAAGACCAGGGCATTGTCACGGAGGACGGATATAAGAACCTGATAGGTGCTACACATGAGCTAATAGAACTATAAAAAGGAGGATTCTTATGAAGAAGAAAGTATTAGCCGCAATTTTAGCAATGGCTATGACAGCCGCTTTGGCTACGGGCTGTAGTACGCCAGGATCAAAAGGAAATTCCGATTCAGGAAGTTCTGACGAGGGAGGGAGTGAATCCGGCGGAAAGAAAAGGATTACTTATACGCTGCGTGAAGATGTTCCATCTATGGACCCGCAGAACAGTAACTCAATCAGTGCGTCATCCGCCAATATTCATGTTCTTGCCTGTCTGACAAGAAATGTAGAGGGTGAGGTAAAGGGTGATGCAGCAGAGAAATGGGAAGTGTCTGACGACGGACTTGTGTATACCTTCCACCTTCGTGACGGCCTGAAATGGAATGACGGCGAGGATGTAACGGCTGAGGATTATGTATATGGTATGCAGAGACTGATGGACCCTGAGGTTGCTTCTGACTATGCGTTTATCGGATATATTTTGAAGAACGGCGCAGCCGTAAATACTGGTGATGTAGCGGTTGAAGAATTGGGCGTAAAGGCTCTGGATGATAAGACTGTTGAGATTACGCTGGAGCATCCGGCAGTTTATTTTGAGGCAATGGTATCCATGTGTTCATTCGGGCCGGCAAGAAAAGACCTTGTCGAGAAATACGGCGCAGAGTATGCGGCAGACCCGGAGAAGGCTGCTTACAATGGACCATTCGTTATGTCTGAGTGGAAGCATGGCGATGAGCTGATCATGACCAAGAATCCGGATTACTGGGATGCTGACAGCATCAAGCTTGATGAGATCTGCATCAAGACCGTAGCAGAGGCTAAGACCGGCGTGGCTATGTTCGAGCAGGATGAGGTTGATATTACGATTGTTCCTTCAGAGATGGTAACTCAGTATGTGGACAGTGAGTTTAATACAGAGGCATACTTTACAGGCGCAGACGATTATATCATGCTGAACCAGACAGAAGGCAAGCCGTTTGCCAATAAGAACTTAAGATTCGCAATGAACTATGGTCTTAACAGAAAAGAGTACAACACACTTGTAAACTACGATACCTATGTAGCTGCTCAGAGACTCGTCCTTCCGGATGTAACATCAGCAGATACTACATATGGAGAGGCTTATCCATTTGAGCCGTTCCCGCTTGAGAACGATGATGCAAAGGCAAAAGAATACCTTGACAAAGCTGTTTCCGAATTGGGCGTATCTTCACCGGCAGACATTGAGATTACACTTCTGACAACAGATACAGAAGGCGCTAAGAAGCAGGCAGAGGTTCTGAAAGAGCAGTATGAGAAGAATCTTGGCATTAAGGTTGAGATTGACCAGGTAACATACAAAGAGAGACTGGAAAGAGAACAGGTATTGGATTATGACATGGTAGTTACAGGATGGGTTCCGGATTACTCAGATGCATATTCTTACCTTGAGCTGTGGATCAGCGACGGACAGTACAACCACTCCGGATACAATAATCCGAAGTATGACGAGCTTCTTGAGGCTTCCACAACAGAAACAGACGCAAAGGCAAGACAGGATCTTTTGTTTGAGGCTGAGAGAATCTTCCTTGAGGAGGATGCTGCTTTAGTACCGCTTCAGCTTCGTCAGGATACGTATCTTGTAAATCCGAAGATTGAGAACTTCAATGTATATTTCGTTGGATACGACTTTAACCTTGTATATGCAGATTTAGCAGAATAGTTTTTAGCGAGGGGACCCGTATTGTGGTCCCCCCTCTTTGACAATTTTGATTATCCTAAGTACAACGGAGGTGTGGGATAATCAAAATTGTCAAACGGCAAGGAGATCATATCTCCTAAGGAGAGAAAGGAGAAGCACATGGCAAAATATATTCTAAAACGAGTTCTGCTTGCAGTCGTAACATTGTTCGTATTGACGAGTATTGTGTTTGTGTTAGTGCGTCTGCTGCCTGGCGATCCGTTTTCAAATCCGAAGATGACTCCGGAGATCAAGGCGAATCTGGAGGCGTATTATGGACTTGATAAACCGCTGCCGGTGCAGTATGTTACTTATATGAAGAATGTATTTCATGGGGACCTGGGATATTCCATGAAGTATGAAGGACGTACAGTCAACCGTATTATCGCAGAATCCTTCCCATATTCTGCGGATTTAGGAATCAGGGCGTTATGTTTTGCGTTCTTTTTCGGGATTATATTGGGTATTATAGCGGCGCTTAACCGCGGAAAGAAGTTGGATTTTGTCTGTATTTTGATTGCGATTATCGGAACATCCATACCGGATTTTATTATGGGTTCACTTTTGCAATATTTCTTTGGAATTAAGTGGCAGCTTCTTCCGGTTGCGCAGTACACCAGCTTTAAACATACGATTCTGCCGTCTATTGCGGTAGGGTTTTATACCCTTGCGTCTGTGTCTCGTCTGATGCGCTCTAGTATGCTGGAGGTTGTCACTTCGGACTATACAAAGACGGCCAGGGCAAAGGGGTTATCCGAATTCCGTGTCACATTTAAGCATCAGATCCGTAATGCGATTACACCGATTATTACTATCATGGGGCCAACGGTTGCTTCCGTACTTACAGGTACTTTCGTAATTGAGGCTTTATTTGCGATTCCGGGTATGGGCAAGCATTATGTTGACAGTATTAATATGTCTGATTATACGTTGGTTCTGGGAATGACGATTTTCTACGGCGCGTTCCTTGTCATAGCAATCCTGATTGTGGATATCCTGTATGGCATCGTCGATCCGAGAATCCGTCTCAGCGGAAAGAAAGGGTAGGTGAGTGGACATGGCAGAGATAACAAAAGAGAGATTTAAAGTTATTGGAAAAAATACAAAGAGTATGGAGTCCATTTCCCGCCCGAATATCGGTTACTGGCAGGATGCGTGGAGACGGATTCGCAAGAATAAGATCGCGTTCTTTTCGCTGTGTCTGATTATTTTATACATTTTGCTGGCTATATTTGCACCTATGTTTAGCCAGTATGATTTTGCGACTCAGAGCGTTGAGAAGATGAGTCAGCCGCCTTCAAGTGAACACTGGTTTGGTACGGATTCCCTTGGGCGTGATCTCTGGGTGCGTTCCTGGATGGGTGCGAGAGTATCCCTTACCATTGGATTTGCAGCCAGTATCATCAATGCGTTCGTCGGCTCGATTATGGGAGGTATCTCAGGCTTTTACGGCGGCAAGGTAGACATGCTGATTCAGCGTATCGTAGACGTACTGTATGGAATTCCCAGTATGATTGTTACCATCCTTCTGATGGTTGTCATCGGTAACGGTGTACATTGTCTGATTATTGCGATGTGTATTGTTGGATGGATTGGAAGCTGCCGGTTTGTACGTGGTGAGGTGCTCAAACTCAGGGAGTCTGATTTTGTTGCGGCAGCAAGAATTCTTGGCGTGCCGGATATTGTAATCATTGTGAAGCATATTCTGCCTAATATTATGGGCCTGATTATTACGAATCTGACCATGGCGATTCCAGGGGCAATTTTCCAGGAGGCATTCCTAAGCTATATCGGTCTTGGTATCAAGCCGCCGGGATGTAGCTGGGGTGTGCTTGCGAAGGAGGGTATCGCACAGCTTCGTATCCATCCTTACCAGGTGGTAATACCAGCGGCATTAATCTGTACGACGATGCTGGCGCTGAATCTGTTAGGCGACGGATTACGCGATGCATTTGACCCGAAACTTAGAGGAACAGAATAGGAAAGGAGTAAGAAGATGGAAAATTTATTAGAAGTTAAGAATCTGACATTCTCCTTTCATACCTATGGCGGTGTTGTAAAGGCGGTGCGTGATGTTAGTTTTGAAGTACGTCCAGGCGAGATTCTTGGTATTGTAGGAGAGTCCGGCTGCGGCAAGAGCGTTACGTCCTCCTGTATTATGAGGCTGAATCCGGAGCCACCGGGATTTTTCGAGGGCGGAGAGATTCTCTATAAGGGCGACGACGTACTTAAGATGGATAAGAAAGCCCTTCGCAATATGCGTGGTACGGAGATTGGCTTTATCTTCCAGGACCCTATGACTTCTCTGAATCCGACTATGAGGATTGGAAAGCAGATTGAAGAAGTTTTCGTCGGAAAAAAGAATATGAGCGCTGCCGAGAAGAAGCAGAAGGCTCTGGATATCCTGAAAATGGTGGGAATCTCGGATGGAGAGCGCAGGTATAAGCAGTATCCCCATGAGCTGTCCGGCGGTATGAAGCAGCGTGTCATGATTGCGATTGCCCTGGTGGGCAGTCCGAGTATTGTTATTGCAGATGAGCCGACCACATCTTTAGATGTTACGATTGAAGCCCAGATTCTGGATTTGCTTAAGAGCCTTCAGAAGACATTGAATACCTCGATTATCCTGATTACCCATGACCTGGGTGTTATTGCGAAGCTGTGTGACCGTGTTTTGGTTATGTACGGCGGGAAGGTTGTGGAGAGAGGCACTGTGGACGAGATTTTCTATGAGACAAGCCACCCGTATACAAAAGGGTTGATGCAGTCCATTGCAAGGCTGGATACGGCGAAGGGAGAAAAATTAAAACCAATCGAAGGGACACCTCCTGACTTATTCTCCCCTCCGGTTGGATGCCCGTTTGCAGCGCGGTGTGAATATTGCATGGATGTGTGCCTTGATACGCCGCCTGAGATGTATCAGCTTTCCGACGAGCATATGACCTGCTGCTGGCTGCAGCATGAGTTTGCGCCGGATACAGATATGAAAAGAACAAAAGCGGAGAAAGGAGAGGTGAAATAATGGCGAATAATGAGACAAATCAGCCTCTCGTGCAGGTAAATCATTTATGTAAATATTTTCAGATCAGCCGCAAGGAGACCTTAAAAGCGGTGGATGACGTAAGCTTTACCATCAATAAGGGTGAGACGGTGAGCTTGGTAGGCGAGTCCGGCTGCGGAAAATCTACCACCGGACGCTGTATGATCCGTCTGTACAATCCTACAAAGGGAGAGGTGCTCTATGACGGTAAGGATATTATGAAGTTATCCAGGGCAGAGCAGAAGGAGTTTTGCAAGAAGGTGCAGATGATTTTCCAGAACCCGTATTCCTCTTTGAACCCGCGTATGACGGTTAAGGAGATTGTAGGCGAGGGGCTGAAGCAGCATGGCATGTCCCAGGCAGATGCGGATGCAAAGGTGGAAAAACTCCTTGAGACAGTGGGCTTAAATAAGGACCATATGTCCCGTTTCCCGCACGAGTTCTCCGGCGGCCAGAGACAGCGTATCGGTATTGCCAGGGCGCTTTCTGTTGATCCGGAGTTCATCATCTGTGATGAGCCAATCTCTGCGCTGGACGTGTCGATTCAGGCGCAGGTGATTAATATGCTGAAGAACCTTCAGGAGACCATGGGGCTTACCTATCTGTTTATCGCCCATGACCTGAGCGTGGTGAAATATATTTCGGACAGGGTAGTGGTTATGTACCTGGGGACGATTGTGGAGACGGCAGAGACGGAGGAGTTATTCTCGAATACGCTGCATCCTTATACGAAGGCGCTTCTCTCAGCCATTCCGGAGGCGGATCCGAAGAAGGCGAAGGCCAATGAGCGTATTCCGATTAAGGGAGAGATCCCAAGCCCGATTAATCCGAAGGATTGCTGCAGATTTGCGGAGAGATGCCAGTATGCGACAGACCGTTGCTTTAGTGAGATGCCAAAGCTTAGGGAGGTTGCGCCGGGGCATATGGCAGCTTGCCATTTGATTGAAGGGTAAATATTGGAAGAAAATAGATAGAATCAAGGAGGGGCTGCCTCATTAAGTAGGAAAATTTATGCTTGATGAGACGGTCCTTTTTTGGCGACAAATTTTTCTGGATTATATGTGTTGTGCTTTTTTATGTCGATTAGTGTTGAAAAAAGGCGAAAAGATATAATTGAGAAAATGGGAGAGAGGTGGTAGTATAGAACTATATAAAAGAAATAGCAGTCAATCTAATCTTCTGAGTTTAGCCGCATAGATACTTATGCGGTCTGT
This sequence comes from uncultured Dorea sp., assembly GCA_910584575.1. Lineage (GTDB taxonomy): Bacteria > Bacillota > Clostridia > Lachnospirales > Lachnospiraceae > Sporofaciens. The sequence goes on along the minus strand of CAJUBG010000004.1, from coordinate 75,613 downwards.
ATTTTCTTAAGCCGAGAGGCGTCAACAGCTTCCTTTTATGAAGCAGATATTCCATTAAGTGAACTTTAAGCAATATGGAGGAAATGCATATGACAGGTGTATTACGGGCATATTTTCCAATTCTACGAAGCCGTGAAGAAATTTTGAAAGAAATCCAAAGCAAAGGCGAGTTAAATAGGATTTTTAACAGTTGGGAGGAGAAGTATCAGGAAGAATTTCTGAACTTTTGTACGGGCGCTAAGGGAGTGAAGATGCTTTATGATTTCTGTGCTAAGGCAATCTTGGACCCAGAACTTTATCCGGAACGGATTGAGGAATTGATTTCGTTGTTATTGGGAAAGAAAGTGAAGCTATTGAAAGTGCTTCCAAATGATAACACGCGTATTGCGGATGAAACCTCTCTGTTGATTATGGATTTTCTGGTGCAGTTGCAGGATGGGAGTGTGGTGAATGTTGAAGTGCAAAAAGTCGGTTACGCCTTTCCAGGGCAGAGGAGTGCCTGCTACTGCGCGGACCTTTTGCTGCGGCAGTATCGGCAGGTGCGAAAAGAAATGACAAAAGAGACGTTTTCTTATCGGAAGATTTCAAATGTCTATACTATTGTGCTGTTTGAAAAGAGTACTCCAGAGTTCCATCAGTTTCCGGAGAAATATATACATAAATTTCAGCAGAAATCAGATACAGGATTGAAAATGAATCTTTTGCAGGAATTTGTTTTTGTGGCGCTTGACATCTATAAGCAAAACCATCAAAATAGAAGTATAAAGAAGCGGTTAGAAGGATGGCTTACTTTTCTGAGCAGTGATAAACCGGAGGATATTATTGCATTGATTGAAAAGTATCCTGACTTTAAGACAATGTATGAGCAGGTCTATGAGATCTGTCAGAATATTGAGCAGGTGATGGGGATGTTTTCAAAGGAATTGTATGAATTGGACAGGAATACAGTGCGGTATATGATCGACGAGCTGCAGGAGGAGAATCAGAGGCAGAAGGAGGAGAATCAGAGACAGAGGGAGGAGAATCGAAGGCAGAAGGAAAAGATTGAGCAGATGGAAGCAGAGCTTCGAGAGGCTTTGAAAAAGTTGGAGGAATACAAAAGATAACTCATGGTTGATAATAGGATGTCCATAGATATACAGCTTCATTCAAACTCGAAAAGGGGGAAGATTTTATGAATTATTCTGAAAATCCGGATAAACAGTACCATATTCAAGTGGGCAGAGGGGATGTGGGGAGATATGTACTACTTCCGGGGGACCCAAAGCGCTGTGCGAAGATTGCGAAGTATTTTGATGATGCAAAACTTATGGCAGACAGCAGGGAATATGTCACTTATACAGGATATCTGGACGGTGTGAAGGTGAGTGTGACTTCTACGGGGATTGGAGGCCCGTCGTCTGCCATAGCCCTGGAGGAGTTGGTGATGTCAGGGGCGGATACGTTTATACGGGTTGGAACCTGCGGAGGTATGCAGACAGAGGTGAAAAGCGGTGGCATTGTCATTGCCAGCGGTTCAATACGGATGGAGGGAACCAGCCGAGAGTATGCGCCTTTGGAATTCCCTGCTGTGGCGGATATCCGGATTACAAACGCATTGATGGGGGCAGCCGAAGAACTGGGGCAGGATTATCATGTGGGAGTGGTTCAGAGCAAGGACTCCTTCTATGGACAACATTCTCCGGAAACAAAGCCGGTCAGCTATGAATTGCTGAATAAATGGGAGGCGTGGAGGCGGTTAGGATGTCTGGCTTCGGAAATGGAGTCAGCGGCATTGTTTGTGGTTGGAAGCCATCTGCGCGTCAGGGTGGGCGCCTGTTTCCTTGTTGTGGCAAATCAGGAGAGGGAGAAGGAAGGGCTTGACAATCCTGTGGTTCATGATACCGATATGGCTGTCCGCGTGGCTGTGGGGGCGCTTCGGAGACTAATTGCAAAGGACCTGGGGAGGAAATAAGGGTGATGTTGAAGACAGAGATTCAGAAATTGATTGAGGCTGCGATTGCTCAGCTTGAGTATTCCTATGTGCCATATTCCGACTTTCGGGTTGGCGCGGCGCTTTTGGCACAAAACGGCAGGGTTTATACGGGATGTAATATTGAAAATGCGGCATACACTCCGACAAACTGTGCCGAGAGGACAGCATTTTTTAAAGCAGTCAGTGAAGGCGTCAGAGATTTTCGGGCAATCTGCGTGGTGGGAGGTCCACAGGGAAGGCTTGCTTCATACACGCCGCCCTGCGGTGTCTGCCGCCAGGTGATGATGGAGTTCTGCCGCCCAGAGGAATTTGAGATTATTCTTGCAAAAAGTAAGGAGGATTATAAGGTCTGTACCTTGAAGGAGTTGCTGCCTCAGGGGTTTGGACCGGAGAATCTATAAAGGGGGTGAAATTTATGGGTAAATATAAGAGGATATTTGTAATCGTAATCGATTCACTGGGAATCGGGCAGATGCCGGACGGGGAAAAATTTGGTGATATTGGAGTGAATACATTGGGACACATCTCAGAGGCGGTTGACTCCTTTCACATCCCAAACCTTAAGAGGCTTGGGCTTGCTAATCTGACGCCTCTTAAGCAGGTTGAGGCGATTGAAAACCCTCTGGGCTACCAGGCTGTGGTGCGGGAGGCGAGCAATGGGAAGGACACTATGACCGGACATTGGGAGATGATGGGAATCGAGACAAAGACGCCTTTTCAGACATTTACGGACCATGGGTTTCCTCAGGAGTTGATTGCAGAGTTAGAACGCAGGACAGGGCATAAGATTATCGGAAATAAGAGCGCCAGCGGGACGGCAATCATTGACGAGCTTGGAGAGGAGGAGATTGCCACAGGCCATATGATCGTCTATACATCGGCGGATTCTGTACTGCAAATCTGTGGAAATGAGGAAACCTTCGACCTTCAGGAATTGTACCGATGCTGTGAGATTGCCCGTGAGCTGACCTTGCGGGAGGAGTGGAGGGTAGGGCGCGTCATCGCAAGGCCCTATATCGGCAGGAGGAGGGGGGAATTCGAGCGCACAAGCAACCGCCATGATTATGCGCTGAAGCCCTCTGGCGCGACGGTGTTGAATGTGCTTAAGGACAGCGGCTTTGATGTGATTTCTGTGGGAAAGATCGTTGATATCTTTGACGGAGAGGGAATAACGCAGGCTCATAAGTCCAAATCTTCTGTTCATGGCATGGAACAGACGCTTGAGTTGGCACAGAAGGATTTTCACGGGCTATGTTTTGTAAATCTCGTGGATTTTGATGCGAAATGGGGGCATCGAAGAAATCCTAAGGGGTATCGGGATGAGCTTGAGAGGTTCGACGAAAAACTGGGGCTTCTGTTAGAAGCGCTTCAGGAGGAGGATCTCCTGATGATTTCTGCGGATCATGGGACAGATCCAACGTATACGGGGACGGATCATACGCGGGAAAAGGTTCCGCTTTTAGCATATTCTAAATCTATGAAGGGCAGCGGGAGGCTGCCTGAACAGGAAACATTTGCGGTGATTGGCGCCACGGCAGCCGAGAATTTTGGCGTCAGTATGCCGGAGCATACGATTGGGACGTCGCTTCTTCATTTTCTGAAATAAAAGGCAAAAGAATCAGGAGGTAAGATATGTATCAAAAATTACTGGCTTGTGTGGAAAGTGTACATAAAAAAACGGATTTTAGACCGGAGGTGGGGGTGGTTTTAGGCTCTGGGCTTGGGGATTATGCAGATGGGATTACCGTTAAGGCAGTCGTTGACTATACGGATATCGAGGGATTTCCGGTATCAACCGTCTCAGGGCATAAGGGGCGTTTTGTGTTCGGGTTTGTGAAAGAGACGCCTGTGGTAATCATGCAGGGAAGGGTTCATTATTATGAAGGATACGCCATGTCAGACGTGGTTCTTCCCATCCGTCTGATGGGGCTGCTTGGGGCAAAGAAGTTGATGCTTACCAACGCGGCAGGCGGTGTGAATGAGAATTTCAAACCAGGGGATTTTATGATGATAACAGACCATATTACCACAGGAGTTCCCAGTCCTTTGATTGGACCGAATATTGATGAACTGGGGCAGCGCTTTCCGGATATGAGCGAGGTGTACAGCAGGCGGCTTCGAGAGGTTATTCGGGAAGCCTCGGCAAAATGCGGGATTGGGATACAGGAAGGTGTGTACGTGCAGTTTACAGGACCGAATTACGAGACGCCTGCGGAAATCAGAATGTGCAGAGGGTGGGGCGGTGACGCAGTAGGAATGAGTACCGCATGTGAAGCCATGGCGGCGCGGCACATGGGACTTGAGGTGTGCGGGATTTCCTGTATTACTAATCTGGCGGCAGGCGTTTCGGACGCGAAATTAGACCATAAGGAGGTTAAGGAGACGGCGGACCGTGTATCGGCTGATTTCAAAAAGCTTGTAACAGAAGTGATTGTGGGTATGTAGAAGTTTGATATAAGTATTTGAAAGGGTAGAGAATGAATCGGGAAATAATGAAATATGTTGACCATACTCTGTTGTCTCAGACGGCAGCCTGGGAGGAGATTAGGGAGGTTTTGGAGGATGCCATGAAATATGGGGCAGCGTCCGCATGTATTCCTGCCGCGTATGTGAAGCAGGCGGCTCAATATGTAGGAAATAAATTGCCGGTTTGTACTGTGATAGGTTTTCCTAATGGTTACAGTACCACAGAGGCGAAGGTATTTGAGGCGAAGGATGCCATTGAAAAGGGCGCGTCGGAGATTGATATGGTGGTGAATGTCGGTTTTGTGAAGGATCGGCGGTATAAAGAGGTGGAGGAGGAGATTCGTGCCGTCAAGGAGGCGTGTGGAGATAGAATTTTAAAGGTGATTATCGAGACCTGCCTTCTGACAGAGGAAGAAAAGATTAAGATGTGTGAGATTGTCACCAGGGCGGGGGCGGATTATATCAAAACGTCTACCGGTTTTTCTACGGCAGGGGCTACATTTGCGGATGTAGAGCTGATGAAGCGGCATGTGGGGGAAGGTGTCAAGGTGAAAGCGGCAGGAGGCATATCGTCCTTTGCAGATGCAGAGGAATTTGTGCGGCTTGGCGCTAAGAGACTTGGAACCAGCAGGCTTATAAGGCTTCTGAAGGCGGAGGAATAGCCTGCAAATAAAATCGTGCAAAGTCAGGGGAGATAGGCTTTGCACGATTGGTAGTATTTTTATTTCATAAAATCAAACAGATTCATCTGTTTGCCGTTCCCTTCATTTTTATATTGTCTGGCCTTTTCCTTCTGAACCAGCTCTTTCGGTAAATCCTTCAAAAATGACGATTCCTCTTTAGAGGTGGTGAGAATCAGAGCTTCCTTCGCCCTGGTAACGCCTACATAAAACAGACGGCGTTCCTCCTCTGTGTCCGTCGTATGCTGTCCGTTTTCAAATGGAATCAGTCCTTTTCTGACTCCGAAGATGAGAACCGCCGGAAACTCCCGGCCTTTTGAGCCATGGAGAGTCATGAGTGTGACAGCGCCGGATTTGTATTGCTTATTACCACAGCGCTTTAAGTCGCTTTCTACCCCAAACTCCAATGCATCCATAAAATCTGCCATCGTCGGATAGTAGATAGCTGTCTGGCACAGCTTTTGAACGGCTTTATCCTTTTCCAGATGCAAATCCGATACCCATTCCTCCAGGATTTTCACAGGTTTTTTCTTTTTCAGTGACGGCATATATTTTTCTGCCATATTGTCGAAGATACTGTTTGTCAACTCTCCTTCCTCAAGGTTCCATAAAAGCTTCAAGGCTGTCTGCCCCGCAAGACTGTTTCCCTGATGCAGCAGGCTTTGAAAGAAGCTTATGGTTCCTCTGACAGCAGGTTCGGTCAGGTAATCGTCCCTCCCTGAGACAATATAGGGGATACCCTCTTTTTTGAGGCAGCCCTCCAGGAGATCTGCCTGACGGTGGGTTCGGTACAGGATGGCAATGTCGTCAAAGCTCTGGATGCGGCCTTCGTTTTCGGGAAAGACCTCCTGGGCCTCCAGCATCCCGATTCCACCGGCAAGACGGTTGACCTCTTTGGCTATGAAGATGGCTTCGGACGCCGCGCTGTCCGCCGTAACAAGCCTGACTGGGCTTCCGTCTGGACGGTTGGGATTTAAGCTTCTGATGTCTCCTGGATTTTTTGAAATTATCTCTGACGCAAAGGATAAAATCTGCGGCGTTGAGCGATAGTTTTCTTTAAGGACAATCTGGCGGGCATTGGGGAAATCTTCTGTCAGTCGTTTGAAACAGCCTGCGTCAGAGCCGCGGAAGCCATAGATAGACTGGTCAGAATCCCCAATAACAAACAACTCTTTTCCGCCCTCGTTCCATGCCTTGACAAGTTCATACTCAAGAGGGCTTATATCCTGAAACTCGTCCACCAGAAGATAGGAAAAACGCGGATTGTTTCGGGCAATGCTTAGGGCCTCTATTAGTATGTCGTCAAAATCCAGCAGATGCCATTCCTTAAGAAAATCCTGATACGCCTTTAATGCGTCTGCAAGGTGGGGCGTTGCTCTTTCATTTTCTGTACTAAAAGATTTGTAAGGTCTTGTCTTATAATCTGATACAACATTTAGAAATCGGGAGACGCTCATATCCAGGTGGAAATCTTTTATAAGCTGTCTTGCCAAATCCCTTGTTTCTGTTTCACCTGCAAGAGAATCATCATTACCGTTTTCTTCAAGAAGCTTCCAGGCAATAGAGTGGAAGGTTCCAATGGTAAGCTTCCTTGGGGCGGTACTTTTTCCTAATTGCTTTCGGATGCGTTCCCGCATTTCTAAAGCAGCTTGATTGGTAAAGGTAACGGCTGTGATGCAGGAGGGCTTAACCCGCCTTGTCTCCAGAAGATGCAGAATGTGGGAGACGAGGGTGTGGGTTTTACCTGTCCCAGGACCGGCGGTTACCAGGGTAACGCGGTCAATAGCCTCTATGGCCTGACGTTGGTGCTCATTTGTTACAGGATTTTGAAGTGTATCTAAAGCCTTTTCATGGTTCGTCTTTTTCTGTGGGATATCCGGTTTAAAAACTTGTCCGGAGTTTGGAAGGTTTGGTTCACCTTCAGGCGTCAGCTTCGTTTGCCCGTCAAACAGGCTTAACTGTCCGTCCAGACGGTCTATTTCTTCCTGCGTAAACAGGCGGATGGTGCCGTATTGCCCGTCGAAGCCAGGAATTCTAGTCACCGTTCCCTCTCTTAGCCTTCCGATGCCTTCTGAGATTAGGATACCAGACACGCTGCGTATTTCCTCAAGGGGAATCTCCCGCAGTATAGAGAACTCCGGCCCCAGTTTTTTAAGCATATTCTGGTACTCCCTTTGAACCTTGACGCTTGCAGAGGAATACCCTGCACAAGCCCCGATGATTTCAGGCAGGGGAACCAGGCTTTCAAAGAGGGCGGCATGCTCATTTACATAGCCTTCAGCTCTGTCAGCCATCTGCTCAATGCGGTGGGATACCCCGATGGTAAGCTTCCGTCCGCATACAGGGCAGACGCCTCCATATTTTTCCGCATCAGAGGGGGCGAGGCAGATGCCGCATTTCCGGTGTCCGTCGTAATGATATTTGCCCTCCTCCGGAAAAAATTCAATAGTTCCCTTAAGCCCTTTTCCGGTCTGAAGCGCGTCCCTTAACCCCTCATAGGACAGAGGGATATCCAGAAGGTTGGCCTCACGGCCAAGCTTTGCAGGGGAATGAGCGTCTGAATTCGAGATAAGCTGGTAACGGTCAAGTGCAGAAACCCGCCAGTTCATAGGAGGGTCAGAGGAAAGCCCTGTCTCCATTGCATGGATATGTGAGGATAAATCCCCGTAACACTCCTCCACAGAATCAAAGCCTGAAAATGCGCCGAACAGGGAAAAATGGGGCGTCCAAATATGGGCGGGCACATATACTGCTTCAGGGCACATTTCCAGAAGAATCTCCAGCAGGTCGTGACAGTCTAAGCCCAGAATAGGCCGCCCGTCGGAGTGAATATTGCCGATGGCCTCAAGCTTGCGGGAAATGTTCTCGGCGTCCTCAAGACCAGGCAGCAGAATCAGGCTGTGCACCTTGCGCACCTTATCATATTTTTTGTAGATAGAGCTGATTTCTCCGGTAATGACGAAATGGGGCTTCGTGGTATCTCCGAGGAAAGGGTCTTTGAGCCGGTACTCGTCTTTTAATACGTAGAGCCCGTTCCCTGTGGGTGTAAGTTTTTCTTCAAGCTCATGCCTCCATGCCGGATGGGTGAAATCTCCGCTTCCCACGATGCTGATGCCTTTCCGTCTTGCCCACAAATCCAGGCTTTCCGGAGTACAATCCTTGCTGGTTGCCCGTGAGTAGCGGGAATGAATATGTAAATCTGCTATATACATAGGAATACCTTCTTTCCGAATCTTGATCTATTACAATCATAGATAGAATGTGGGCCAAGGTCAAGAGGATTTAGAAAAAACTACTTTTTCAGATAAAGCATGTCGGGATTAGGAAAAATATGTTATGATAAATAATATAACAGCCGTTCAATGTTCGGAAAGGGTGGTGTAGCCGTGGATACAGAAGGACTGATTCTGTCTGGCGGCAAGAGCTTAAGAATGGGGGGCAGACACAAGGGAAGCCTTACATATCAGAAGGAAACCTTCACGCAGCTTCTAATAAAGGAATTAAAAAAAGAGGTTTCATGCGTAAGGCTGTCCTACGGGCAGGAAATACAGGAAAACCACAGTGAATGTCCGGTTGTCATGGACATTTACCCAAACTGCGGGCCAATAGGAGGACTTCACGCAGGTCTTAAGGCGTGTACCTGTGATTGGATGCTGGTTGCAGCCTGCGACATGCCCTTTTTGAAAATAGAGTTGTTCCGTTACTTAAAAAAACAGCTTCAAGAAAAAAAAGACGCCGGGGAAGTCTACGACGGCGTGGTGCCTGTGACTGGGGGACGTATCCATCCGCTGGCGGCTATTTATCAGACAAAGATATCGGAGGTGCTAAAGGCCCAGATGGAAGAAGGCGATTATCGGGTCAGGACTGCGCTTAAACGTCTGAATATATTATACATAGACGTTGCGGGAATGGGCTGTTTTGAAAAAATGCTTCAGAATATCAATACAATGGAGGAATATGCAAATATTAAGACTTGAGCAGGCGCAAAGCCTGCTGCTTGACAGGGTAAAGAAGATAGAGGAGACAGAAACCATTTCTTTATGGGAGGCTTCCGGCAGGGTGCTTGCCGAGGACATTTTCGCAGGGCACGACCAGCCGCCCTTTCCCCGTTCGCCTTTGGACGGCTACGCGGTGCGAAGCAGGGATATCGCCACAGCGTCAAAGGAATGTCCCGTAAGGCTGACTGTCATTGACGAGGTAAATGCCGGCTCTGTAAGCCGCCAAAGTGTAACCAGGGGAACGGCGGTGCGCATCATGACGGGCGCGCCCATTCCAAAGGGGGCAGACTGTGTGGTCGGCCAGGAGGATACGGACTACGGCGAAGCGGTGGCAGAGGTGTACGAAGCCGTCGGGGCATATGAGAATTACTGCTATGCAGGCGAGGACTACAAGGCAGGTACCAAGCTTTTAAGTAAGGACATGGCGTTAGGCTCTGTGGAGGCAGGAATTTTGGCAAGTCTTGGTCTTAAACAGGTGCAGGTGTACCGAAGGCCGAGAGTGGCGGTGCTCACCACAGGGGATGAGCTTTTGCTTCCGGGAGAGCCTCTTTTAGAAGGGAAAATCTATGATTCCAATCTGTATACACTGGTGACAAGACTGACAACTCTGGGGATAGACGTGGTTCGCACAGGACGGTTGGGCGACGATGCGAAGGACGTGGCGGCATGGATTGAAGGAACAAAAAGGCAGGCGGACATTATTGTGACTACTGGCGGAGTGTCTGTGGGGAAAAAAGACATTATGCATGAGGTGGTAAAACGTCTGGGATATGAACGGATTTTCTGGCGGGTTGCCGTGAAGCCAGGGATGCCGACCCTGTGCGCGCAGTACCAGGGAGGACTTTTAATCTGCCTGTCAGGGAATCCCTTTGGCGCTGCGGTGAATCTTGAGCTTCTCCTCCGTCCTCTCCTTGCGAAAATGTCCCAGAGAAACGAACTGGACCTTAAGAGAATTAAAGCAATTTCAAAAAGCGAGTTTCCGAAAAAAAGTACGGTGGACAGATATGTACGTGCATACTTTGAGGACGGCGAGGTTCGGATTCCCAATGGCTCAAATGCATCGGGAATCCTAAGCTCTATGTGCGGCTGTAACTGCCTGATTGAGCTTCCGGCAGGGACGCAAAGACTTTCAGAGGGGGACAGGGTATGGGTGATACTGATGTAACGGAAAAGAAAAGGCAGAGGATTGTGGCTGTCTGCGGGGTGAAGAATTCAGGAAAAACAACACTGCTGTCAAGGCTTGTGAGAGAACTGTCAAAAGAAGGACTGAAGGTGGCGGTCATTAAGCATGACGGCCATGATTTTACCTGTGACGTGTGCGGAACGGACAGTTACCGTCTCAAGGAGGCCGGCGCCTATGGAACGGCGGTTTTTTCAGATTTTCGTATTTTTCTCCATAAGACAGGCTTCAAGGAGAATGAGAAAGAATTAATCGGGATGTTTCCGGAGGCTGATATTATTTTCATAGAGGGGATGAAGGAAAGCAGTTATCCCAAGATTGAAGTAATCCGAGAAGGGATTTCAAGAACTCCCGTCTCCAATCCCACGGGGAGGTTTCTGATTGTGACGGACAGAGACAAGACAGAATACAAGGAAGAAACAGCCGGATTTGAGGAGCTCCAGAGGATGCTTGAAAAGATACGAAACAGATGAAAAGAGAGAATGCGATGAAAGAGATGAAAACCACGGATGCGGCAGGACAGGTGCTCTGTCATGATGTAACCCAGATTATCAGAGGTGTGACGAAGGATGCAGTATTTCGCAAAGGGCATATCATTCAGGAGGAGGATATCCCCCTTCTTTTGAGTATGGGAAAAGACCATATCTTTATCTGGGAGAAGGAGGAGAACATGCTTCATGAAAATGAGGCGGCATTGTTTCTTTATTCGCTCTGTGAAAATAAGCATATGCATCCGTCAGAGGTAAAAGAGGGGAAGATTGAGGCCATTGCGGACTGCGACGGACTTCTGAAGGTGGACCGTGAACGCCTGAACCATGTCAATGCATTGGGGGAGATGATGATTGCTTCCAGACATGGGAATTTTCCGGTGAAGGCGGGAGATAAGATTGCGGGGATGAGGATTATCCCCCTTGTGATTGAGAAAGAAAAGATGGAACAGGCGAAGGCAGTTTGCGGCGGCCCGATTTTTGAGCTGAAGCCCTATCTGCATAAGAAGGCGGGGATTGTAACCACGGGAAATGAGGTCTATCACGGACGGATTGAGGATACCTTTTCCCCTGTAATCAAAGAAAAACTGGCAGAATATGATGTAGAGCTTGTAGGACATGAGTTAAGCGACGACAATCACGAAAGGATTACAGCCTGTATCCGAAGGCTTGTGGGCCAGGGGGCTGACCTGATTCTCTGTACAGGAGGCATGAGTGTAGACCCTGATGACCGCACGCCTCTTGCCATCAGAAATACAGGGGCAAGAATTGTGACTTACGGCGCCCCTGTGCTGCCCGGCGCCATGTTTCTGTTAGCATATCTGGAAAGAGAGAAGGAGACCCGTTTTGAGGGCAGGCGCGGCGATATTGCGATTATGGGGCTTCCAGGATGTGTGATGTACGCGAAACGGACTATTTTTGATCTGGCGCTTCCACGGATTATGGCAGGAGAAATATTGGAGGCAGAGGACATTTCCGTATTGGGAGAAGGCGGGTTATGCCTGTCCTGCCCTGTGTGTACATTTCCAAATTGCGGGTTCGGGAAGGGAGGCGCTTGATAGATGGAGTTAAGCCATTTTGACAGGGAGGGCAATGCCATTATGGTCGATGTGACGAAAAAAGAGGTCACTGACCGCACGGCGGCGGCAAGAGGCAGAATCCGAGTCAGCAGGGCGGTGTACGAGGCGGTGGAGAAGGGAACCGCCGCCAAGGGGGATGTACTGGGAGTTGCAAGAATTGCGGGAATTATGGCAACAAAGCAGACGGCAAACTTAATTCCTTTGTGCCATGTCCTAGAGATTACCAAGGCGTCCGTTGATTTTCGTTTGCTAGAGGAGGAATGTGAGATTGAGGCGGTCTGCACCGTAAGGGTGGCGGGAAAGACGGGGGTGGAGATGGAGGCGCTGACCGGAGTATCGGTGGCGCTTCTTACCATATACGATATGTGCAAAGCTATGGACAGGGGCATGGAGATACATGATATCTGTCTGGAAAGAAAGAACGGCGGAAAGAGTGGAGGTTATGAGAGACAGCTTGGGCAGGGAGATTGACTATATGCGTATCTCTGTCACAGACCGGTGCAATCTGCGGTGCAGGTATTGTATGCCAGAGGGAATCGCCTTGTCGCCTGTGAGCGAGCTTCTTACCTTCGAGGAAATAGAACGAATCAGTCAGGCGGCGGCAGAGTTGGGAATCCAGCGTTTTAAGATTACAGGCGGCGAGCCTTTGGTGCGCCGTGGATGCCCGCAGCTTATAGGGCGGCTACGGAGAATTCCCAGGGTTGAGCAGGTAACCCTTACTACCAACGGCGTTCTTCTCGGAGATTTTTTGGACGAGCTTCTGGAAAATGGCCTTGACGGGGTGAATATCAGCCTGGATACCTTAGATGCGGCCCTCTACCGGCAGATTACGGGATTTGATGAGCTTGGGAGAGTGAAGGAAAGTATTTATAAGGCAGTAGAAAGTGGACTTCGGGTGAAAATCAACACGGTTCTCCAAAGAGGGGTGAATGCTTCTGAATGGGAGGCTCTTGCCGGAATTGCAAGGGAGATGCCTGTGGATGTGAGGTTTATTGAGCTGATGCCAATTGGTTTTGGAGAGAAACAAAAAGGAGTCGATGGAAACGAAATACTTTCTCTCCTGCGGGAGAAATATCCTCAAATTGAGAAAGACGATAGGATACATGGAAACGGGCCTGCTGTTTACTACCGAATTCCGGGATTTGAAGGGTGTGTTGGTTTTATCTGCGCTGTCCACAGAAAATTCTGCGCTTCCTGTAATCGAATTCGTCTTACGGCCAAAGGGGAGTTGAAGCCCTGTCTGTGCTATGGAGATTTTATAGACATGAGACGTGTGGTTCGGGAGGAGGCATATCAGGAGATTAAGGGCGCCATTAGGGAGGCTGTTGTCCGTAAGCCTAAGATGCACTGTTTTGAGACGGAGGAAGGAATTACAGAGTGCAGAAGGATGGTTGAAATCGGCGGCTGACAGGTGAAGAAATATAGACAGGGAGGTTGAGGGGAATATGGGAAGAATTGTGGCCATATGTACAAGTGAGAAAAAAGGAACACAGAAAACAGAGGCTTTGGCTGCCGTCCTTCGGGCGGGATGGGGAATCGAGGGAGACGCGCACGCAGGAGTCTGGCACCGTCAGGTAAGCCTTCTTGCGTTGGAGAAGATTGAAGAATTTAGGGCAAGGGGTGCTAAGGTGGATTACGGCGCGTTTGGAGAGAATCTGGTGGTGGAGGGCTTTGCTCTTTCAGACATTCCGGTAGGTACTTGCTTCCAGATTGGGGAGGCTTTGGTGGAGTTGACCCAGATTGGCAAGGAATGTCACAGCCATTGCGCAATTCATCAGGCAATGGGAGACTGTATCATGCCGAGGGAGGGCGTATTTGCCAGGGTGGTAAAAGGCGGCAAGATTCATCCAGGGGATGAAATCACAAGGCTTCCTTTTGATGTGAAGAAGCCTTTTACCGCAGCCGTCATAACGCTGAGCGATAAGGGTTATGCAGGAGAACGGGAGGATTTAAGCACGCCTGCGGCCTGCGAGCTGTTAAGGCTGGCAGGATATGAGGTGGTGGAAGCCCTTCTTCTTCCGGACGGAGAGGAGAGGCTTAAAAAAGAGCTGATTCGTCTGGCAGACAGGCGGCAGGTCAATGTAATCTTTACCACAGGGGGGACAGGATTTTCCGAGCGTGACGTGACGCCTGAGGCTACGGAGGCAGTCTGCGAACGCATGGCAATGGGGATTGCGGACGCAATTCGTATACATTCGCTTACAATCACAAAGAGGGCAATGTTAAGCCGTGCGGTATCGGGGATACGGAAGAAAACATTGATCGTCAACCTTCCGGGAAGCCCGAAAGCGGTTCGGGAGGGGTTAGAGTATATTCTGCCGTCACTGGGCCATGGACTTGGCATTCTGAGGGGAACAGAAGGGGAATGCGGAAATGTTTATTAATGGCGGGAGGAAGAAGGTTGAAAAGAAGAATTCTGATGGCGGCTTTTGTAATCCTCGTACTGTCGGCCATGGCCGGCTGTACAGGACACAGACACAGTACGATAAAAAGGGAAAAAATCACTGAAACGGAGATACAGGTATTTATTGCCGCAAGCCTGAACAGGGTGATGACTGAGCTTGGGGAGATATATCATACGTCGCACCCAGAGGTAAAGATTACTTACAACACCGACAGCTCAGGAACGCTTCTCACCCAGATTAAAGAAGGCTATGAATGTGACATCTTCTTTTCCGCCGCCCAGAAGCAGATGGATGAGCTTGAGAGGGAGGGACTTGTCCGAAATGGGACACGGGTTAATGCGGTAAATAACCAGTTGGTGGTGGTGACAAGGAAGGACAGCGGCACACGGGTGAAAGGAATTGATTCTTTGCCGGATGCCGAGAGTGTTGCGTTGGCAGGAGGAAGCGTTCCTGCGGGCCAGTATACAAGACAGGCGTTGATGAACCTTGGGACTCTATATAAAGTAGAAGACGTATCGGCTATTACCACGGAGGAGATCTCATATGCCCTTGGAGGTGTAGAGATTAGCGAGCAGGACAACGTAAGCAAGGTTTTGTCCGCCGTAATTGAGGGCTCATGTGAAGTGGGAACTACATACTATTCAGACACCTATGGGTACGAGGACAGACTTACGATACTGGAGGCTGTAAGCTATGGGCTGACGGGCGATGTGCTCTATCCCATTGCAAGGGTGGTAAATGAAGATGCAGACGAGGCCCAGAACGCTGCGGCTGATGATTTCCTGAAGTTTATACTCTCAGATAAGGCAAAGGCCGTGTTTGAAGCATATTATTTTGATACGGAAGTGGAATAGATGATAATTGACATTTTAAGAAATCTGGATTGGAGTCCTCTCTATATTTCCTTGAAAACAGGCATAGCGGCCACGGTTGTATGTTTTTTCCTCGGCTTATTCGCGGCAGAAAGGGTGATGAGGCTGCCAGCGGGGAGGAAAGCATTGGCAGACGGAATACTGACGCTGCCCCTGGTGCTTCCGCCTACGGCTGCGGGCTTCTTTCTATTGCTGTTATTCAGCAGAAGGCGTCCCCTTGGAGGTTTTCTGTATGAAAATTTTGACGTGAAGGTGGTGCAGTCGTGGCTTGGGTGTGTCATTGCGGCGTCTGTGATTGCGTTTCCCCTGATGTATAGAAATGCCAGGGCAGCCTTCGAGCAGGTGGATGTGAACCTGATTTATGCGGGGCGCACCTTAGGCATGTCTGAGGCTCAGATTTTTTGGAGGGTGACGGTGCCTACGGCCTGGCCGGGAATCGCGTCGGGGACGATACTGACGTTTGCCCGCGCACTGGGAGAATACGGGGCTTCTTCAATGTTGGCGGGAAATATTCCAGGAAAGACGGGAACGATTTCCCAGAAAATTGCCATGGTGATTCAGGACGGCGACTATCTGACAGCAGGAGTGTGGGTGGCGGTTGTCCTGGCGATTGCATTTATTGTCTTGTTTCTGATGAATCTGGCGGCAGGAAAGGGGACAAAGCATTTGAAACGCTGGTAGGTCTTTAGGAGTAGAAAATGGAAATATACATAGATATTAAGAAGAAATTAGAAGATTTTTCCATAGAACTTCGGCTGGAAAGCGGTTCGGGACGAATCGGAATCCTTGGGGCTTCCGGCTGCGGGAAAAGCATGACGCTGAAAATGCTTGCCGGCATTGAGACTCCCAAGGAGGGTAGAATCCGGATTGGGGACAGGGTATTGTTTGACTCGGTAAAAGGAATCAATGTCAGGCCTCAGCGAAGAAGGGTGGGCTATCTTTTTCAGAATTATGCCTTATTTCCCACGATGACCGTTGAGCAGAACATTGCCGCGGGGTTAAGGGGAAGGAAGGCGGAGAATCAGAGGCGGGTAAGGGAGATGGTGGAACGGTTTGGCCTTACAGGGCTTGAAAAGAGAATGCCTCATGAGCTTTCCGGCGGACAGCAGCAGAGGACGGCCCTTGCCAGGATTATGGCTTATGAGCCGGAGGTGCTTCTGCTGGACGAGCCATACGGGGCGCTGGATTTACTCCTTCGCGAAAGATTACAGCAGGAATTGTTGGAGATGCTGAGAGGATATGAGGGAACGGTGATTATGGTTTCCCATGACAGGGACGAAATCTATCGCTTCAGCGACGAGCTGCTTGTGATGGAGAGGGGAAGAACGGCGGTATTCGGAAAGTGTGAGGAGATTTTTGACAATCCCGTGAAGCTGGAGGCGGCAAGGCTGACCGGATGTGAGAATATCTCAAAAGCGAAGCTTATAAGTCCGTATCAACTGGAGGCGGTGGATTTCGGCATTGTTCTGCATACGGACAGGAGGATTCCAAAGGATACGGCATATGTTGGGCTTCACGCTTACGAGTTGGTTCCGGTGTGGGGAGAAGGCCAGAAAAATTGTATGAAGGTGCAGGAGAAAAGTATAACGGAGTTACATTTTGAGAGGCACTATCATCTGCGCCCAGAGCATGGGACGGGAGAGTCTGTCTGTTGGTCTGTACACAGAGATAAGTGGACGGAGTTGGACGAAAGAGGGATGCCGGATTATCTTATGTTCCCAGAAGAAAGGCTCCTGTTTTTGAAATAGAAAATGATATGACAAGGCCGCCGCAGCCCGTCTCTCTAAAGCTGCGGCAGCCTTGGGAATTTACATATTTTCTACAATGTGACGCGCCACATACACCCCGCTTGCCGAGGCATGGGAAAGGGAGTGGGTAACCCCGCTTCCGTCACCGATCATGTAAAGCCCGTGGTGCTTGCTTTCCAGATTCTCGTCAAGCTCTACCTCCATGTTGTAGAATTTAACCTCCACGCCGTAGAGCAGAGTATCGTCGTTGGCAGTACCGGGCGCAATCTTGTCTAAAGCATAAATCATCTCCATGATACCATCCAGAATCCGTTTCGGCAGTACCAGGCTTAAGTCGCCCGGCGTGGCGGCAAGGGTAGGCGTCACTAATCCTTCGCGGATTCGCCCCGCCGTGCTTCGCCTTCCTCTTACCAGGTCGCCGAACCTCTGGACAATAACGCCGCCGCCAAGCATGTTGGAGAGCCTGGCGATGCTCTCGCCGTAACCGTTGCTGTCCTTGAAAGGCTCGGAGAAATGCTTGGCTACCAGAAGCGCGAAATTAGTGTTCTCCGTCTGGTGCTCTGTACCCTCATAGCTGTGGCCGTTTACGGTGACAATACCGTTGGTATTCTCATTTACCACAATGCCGTAGGGATTCATGCAGAAGGTTCGGACATTGTCCTCGAACTTCTCGGTGCGGTACACAATCTTACTCTCATAGAGTTCATCGGTCAGATGGGAGAAGATAACCGCCGGAAGCTCTACACGGACGCCGATATCCACACGGTTGGACTTGGTAGGAATGTCAAGGTCTTTGCAGATAGTCTCCATCCACTTGCTTCCGCTTCTGCCTACTGAGACAATACATTTTTTGCAGTCGGCAGATTGCCCCTTGTAATGGACGCGGTAACCGTCGTCTAAACATTCCAGGCTGTCTATTGCAGTATGGAAATGAAAATCTACTTTGTCCTTCAGTTCGTTGTATAGCTGCTCAAGCACGATATAGTTGATGTCTGTCCCCAGATGGCGGACAGAGGCATCCAATAGCTTCAGCTTGTTCTGGAGACAAACCTTCTTAAACTGAGTTCCCGCTGTGGAGTACATTCGCGTCTTTTCACCGCCGTGGCTTACGTTGATGTCGTCCACGTAGCGCATCAGCTCAAGAGCCTGCTCTTTGCCGATATATTCATAGAGGGTTCCGCCGAAATCGTTGGTGATATTGTATTTTCCGTCTGAAAATGCACCTGCGCCGCCAAAGCCGTTCATAATGGCGCAGGTTTTACATTTGATGCAGGACTTTATTTTCTTGCCGTCGATGGGGCAATGCCTGTCCTTTAGCGGGACGCCGGCCTCAAAGACAGCGATTTTCAGTTGGCTGTTCTTCTGCATTAACTCGTATGCCGAGAAGATGCCGCCGGGACCTGCGCCTACGATAATTACGTCATAATTCATATTCTATTCCCCTTTCTAAAAAAGCCATAACAATACAACTATAAGTTCCTTATCCCAGAACTTGTAGTCAACTGTTACGGCAGTTGGTAGACACGCTCATCCAATCATGAACTTATACAAGTTTTCACTGTCCTCCATTATAGAATGACAGAAAGCTTTCGTCAAGGCGATTCGTGCAAATTATGTCGGCATCTGCGTTTATAGTGCAGGAATAGCATGAGCGTAAGCAATAGGCACAATCCTTCTGCCAGCGCAGACGCCCACCAGATTCCGTTTCCGCCGAGCAGAGCCGTCAAAAGCTTGAGGCTTAAGGCCACAAAGATGAAGCCCCTCCCCAGGGAAATCGCCATGGCAGACTTAGGATACTCGATTGCCGTAAAGAACCCCCCTATGATAATGTTGACGCCGCAGAGCAGAAAGGAGTAAGAGAAGGTATAAAAAACTCTCACGGATTCCCTGCGCAATTCTGAAAGCTCAGGAGAGATAAACAGGCTGACTAAGGGAGACGCAATCAGTCTGGATATCATAAACGCGGCAATGGAAAATACAGCGCCGAAGCAGAGAGCATATTTGAGAAGCAAGCGGTACTTCTTTGGAAGCCGTCTGCCGTAGTAGTAGCTGACTAACGGCTGTATCCCCTGGGCAATGCCGGCCATGGACATGACGATAATGGTGCTTACATAGGTGACGATGGTATAACTGACGATAAATTCTTCGTTCAGGTACGTCAGAATCGCATGGTTGAACAGGAAGATGACGATTCCTGCGGAAAATTCTGTGATTCCGGAGGACAGCCCAATCTTTACGGTACGCCAGGTAAGGGACAGGGACGGGGAAAACCGTCTAAGCTTCATATGCGTCTTTTTACTGCAAAAATGTGTCAGATACAGAAGCACCACAATCAACTGGGATAACCCTGTTGCAAATGCCGCGCCCCAGACACCCTTGTGGAGGACGATTACAAAGAGATAGTCCAGGATACAGTTTAAAACAGCGCCGGCTGTGACGATGACGGTGGCCTTCATGGGATACCCGTCTGTCTTAATCAGCACCTCCAGGGAGTATGAGCAGATGAAAAAGACGCTGAAGCAGGCAATGGTGGTGATGTAGGTCTTTACGTATCCGGCAGTCAGCTCTGTCGCGCCGAGGAAGGAGGCGATTTCTTCGGATTTCCAGAGGACGGCGGCAGTAATCAGTATGGACACAAGGATTGTGGTAAGGAGGTTCTGGGTAAATACCTGGTTTGCCTTCTGCTCTTGTTTTTCTCCAAGGAGGATTGCAATGACGGTGGAGGAGCCCACGGCAAACATCAGGGCCACGGAGAATAAGAGGGTTACAAAGGGCATGGCGATATTGACGCCGGACAGCGCAAGCTCTGATACGCCTCTGGCGACAAAGAGCCCGTCAATCATTGTATAGAGGGCATAGACCCACTGGGCTATGAGCGATGGGATAATAAAGCGAAAGAAATCATGCTTCAAGGACTTTCCTTCTAATTTCATGATGAAACCTCCTGTAAAATGTAAATCATTGCTTTATATTCTAAACCTTAGTATAATACTAAGGTCAAGAAAAATATTAAAAATTTGTGTGGGTAGAATATGAGTAAATATTTTAAAATAGGGGAGATTTCAAAAATGTACCATATCGGTACAGACTCCCTCAGGTATTATGAGAAAATCGGTATTTTAAGCCCCAAGCGGGGAGAGAATCAATACCGTCTTTACCGTACAGAGGATATCTGGCGACTGAACGTTATAAGAGAGCTTAGGGAACTGGGCTTTTCCATGGAGCAGATTGGCGTCTATCTCAAGGAACACACCGTAAGCACCACCAGAACCCTTCTGGAGGAGGAGTTGCGTATGATTCAGGAAAAGCAGGAGAAGTTAAGGCTTCTTAAGAAGAATGTGGAGGAACGCGTCCGTATGCTCTCAGAGTGCGGCGAACAGGTAATGGGGGAGGTAAGGCTGCGGCATTTGAAGGATCGGCGCTGCCATTATATTAATGAAGGCTACCGGCAGGACGAGGAGATGGATGTGCTGATTAAGCAGCTATTAAATAAGAATCCAGAGACACTATATGTTATAGGAAGCAACCGGATTGGCTCGGTTATACGCAAAGAGAGCGCAATGAATGGTCAATGCAGGGAATATTCAGGGGTTTTCATGATTGATGATGAGGGGGATTCGGTGATACAGGGAGGGGATTATGTGACCCTCAGCTATCGGGGAGACTGCGGGCAGAATTATTATTTTCTGCCGAAGCTTCTTGACTATGCTAAGGAGAAGGGCTACCGGATGGCGAGCGATGTGTATGAGCTTCTTTGGGTGGATATCCATGTGTCTGAGAGAGTGGACGAGCATATCACAGAGCTGCAGTTTCGGGTGGAGGTTTAAGTATTTGTTTTATCCATGAAATACAGTTGTAAAATTTCTTGATGGATGCTAGAATGAACGAGAAAAGAAGGATGTAAGGCCATCCATATCAACAATTTTCGGGGATGCAAAAGAAAAGAGAGGGACAAAGGTATCATGTTGGAAAAATTGAATAGTAAGAAGAAGGAAAGTCTGACGCAGAATGCATATATTGTTATCGGATGCCTGACTTATGCAATCGGCCTGAATATGCTGATAACGCCGCTTGACCTGTATAACGGAGGGTTCATGGGAATTGCGCAGTTAATACGTACATTTCTCGTGAGCGTGCTTCACGTGCAGATGCCGCCGGGGATGGATATCGCGGGCGCCATCTACTATATTTTAAACGTACCCTTGTTTATCATGGGATTTCGGGTGATGGGGAAGGGATTTTTGATGAAGTCCCTGTTCGGCACAACGGTTATCAGTATCTTCCTGGTGTTGGTTCCTGTGCCGATGTCGCCGATTATCGAGGACTATCTGACAGCCTGTATCATCGGCGGAATCATTGCAGGCGCCGGAAGCGGAATGATTCTGCGCGGACGGGGAACCGCAGGCGGTCCGGACATTATCGGTGTGTGCTGTGCGAAGAAATACCGGAATATCAGCGTGGGACAGGTCAATATCCTGTTGAATCTGGTGGTATACGGAATCTGTCTCTTTATGTTCGATATTGAGATTGTGGTGTACTCCTTAATCTATGCAACCGTATTTGCTCTGACGGTTGACAAGGTGCATATCCAGAATATCAATACGAGTGTGATGATATTTACCAAGAAACTGGGGATATCCAAGGCGATTATGGACCAGACGGGGCGTGGCGTCACCACCTGGGACGGAGAGGGAGCCTACACGCAGATGCGGTCTTATATCCTGTTCGTTATGGTGTCAAAATACGAAGTGAACCAGATCAAACACATTGTACATAGCATTGACCCCAATGCATTTATGATTCTGACGGAAGGCTCCACGGTAATCGGGAATTTTGAGAAGCGGTTATAGCGCGCTGTATTTCCGGTAATCCTCCTGAAAATGCTGAAACTGTGCGGTAAGCGAGGCAAGGGCTGATTCGGAAAGGCTGTCAATCAGTGCAGTCATATCAGCCTTTGTCTTTGCCGGATTGCAGGGAACCTCCAGGGCAAAGTCGCTGTATGCCCGCAGTTTGCTGAAATACATTGCGGTGTCAGGCTCCTCATGCCCGCCGCGGCACATCTGGTACATGGCGACGCAGTCAGTGGCGTCCAATTCCGTACATTCCCGACAAATCCATTTGCCAAGATAGTAAAAAGCAGGGCCAATCTGGTATAAGAACCCTGGGGATTTTAATAGTTGTTCTGTTAGCATAATAGCACCTCCATTTTTCATTATACAAATCTTTTGTATCAGATTCAAGTAGATTCCTGACGATTGTGGGCGTGTGCGCCATAGCGTGTCCAAAACAGGTGGAGAAGCCCTGCCCCAATAAGAATAGATAAAAGGTAGGATACAATTCCAAAGGCATTTCCGAACATTTCTGCAATATCCCGATATACGATCTGCCCCATCTGGTAGTAGGGGCTGATATAGAACATATTGATTTTCCCGTATGGATGGAAAACCAGGTTAAAAAATGTTGCAAGCAGGCAGCAGGCAAAGAAGAAGCCTGAGGTTTTGGCAAAGCCCTTTTTGGATATGTCCGCCCTGCCTGTGCGCCCTGCGTAAATCCCAATGATAATCAGAAGGATGTGCCATCCAAAGGAATGAATGGTCAGCGGGGCGTAACCATAATACAGGCCGGTGGTATCAAAAAATGTAAAGATTCCGCCCAACAGCCCGAAATCCATGAGGAATGTCAGCATCAGGCTTAAGAGCCGTTCTGAAGTTATAATTGGAAACATAAGGCAGATGTACATTGGAATACTGCACAACTGAAAGGGGAAATACCACCAGTTATATGAGCCGTGATTTAGGGTGTAAGTGAGACAGTATTGTTTCCATAGCTCGCTTAGAAACATCAATAAACCACAGTAAAATAGAAAATTTTTACATTCTATGCTATGCTTTTTCATGCGAATCTCCCATGATGACAGATGATTTAAGGTATGCTATAATAGTAAGGCTTGTGTTAGGGGACTGTCAAGGATAACTGTGGCGGCTCTCAAGAATTTTGTGAGGTGGTATGAGAAAATGAAAACAAAGAATGCATTGATATTGGTATTGACCGCATTTATCTGGGGAACGGCGTTTGTGGCTCAGAGTGTGGGAATGGATTATCTAGAGCCATTTACCTTCAACGGAGTCAGAAGCCTGATTGGAGGAGTGGCGCTGCTTCCGTGTATTGCGCTTCTTAAGATGTTGAATAAAAAGGGCAATGGAGAAAGCAAAGCCGGCGGCGGGAATATCCGTGAGGACAGAAAGAATCTGGTGTTTGGCGGGATTGCCTGCGGGTTGCTTTTGTTTGCTGCCAGCAGCCTTCAGCAGGTGGGAATCCAGTATACCACGGCGGGAAAGGCGGGATTTATAACCGCCTGCTATATTGTGATTGTCCCTGTGCTTGGTATATTTCTTAAGAAAAAGACAGGGGTTAAGGTGTGGGCGGCGGTTGTCATGGCTCTTGCCGGTTTGTATTTTCTGTGTATGACGGAGAAATTTACCGTTGGAAAAGGGGATTTGCTAATCTTTGTCTGCGCGTTGGTATTTTCCGTACATATTCTTGTGATTGACTATTTTTCACCCAAGGTAGACGGGGTTAAGATGTCCTGTATCCAGTTCTTTGTTTGCGGGATTGCGTCCCTGCCCTTTATGCTTTTGTTGGAGACGCCCAAAATAGGGGCAATGGCAGCCGGATGGATGCCTCTTTTGTATGCGGGAGTGCTTTCCTGCGGCGTGGCGTATACTTTGCAGATTATCGGCCAGAAAAATATGAATCCGGCGATTGCGTCGTTGATCTTAAGCCTTGAGTCCTGTTTCTCTGTGCTAGCAGGATGGGTTGTGTTGGGAGAACGGCTTTCTATGCGGGAGTCTCTGGGATGTGTGCTGATGTTTGCGGCCATTATCCTGGCGCAGCTACCGGAGAAGGCGAACGGGGCAGAACAAGCGTAAAAAAGTCAAAAAAGTATCGTTTATTGTATGGATAGCGTTAGAAAGTATGGGGAAATTATAATATAATAGAGTCCAAAAGATGGGAACAAGGAGGCAGGCAAGGTATGATACGAAAATATGTGTATGGAGAACCCTTTGAAACGGAAGCTGTCGTTACGGAGATGGCGGCAGAGAGGGGACAGGAAGCTCTTGAAATGGGACAGGTTTCTTTAAAGGACGGTTTTACATTTTCTTATAAGATGGCAGAGGAGGATATTGTCTATGGCCTGGGCGAGGCGAACAGAGGGCTGAATAAGAGGGGATACTGCTATATCAGTAATTGTACGGATCAGCCCAACCACACGGAGGATAAGCGTTCCCTGTATGGCGCGCACAATTTTATCGTGGTATCTGGGGATAAGAATTTCGGATTGTTCTTTGATTATCCGGCAAAGCTTACATTTGATATTGGATATACAAGGTCAGAGCTTCTTAAGGTGAGCTGTGAGGCGGCAGATTTGTACCTTTATGTGATTGAGGGAGACTCGGCCTATGACATTGTGAAGCAGTTCCGCAAGATGATTGGCAGAAGCTATATCCCGCCGAAGTTTGCCTTCGGGTTCGGGCAGAGCCGTTGGGGATATAGGACGAGAGAGGATTTCCTCAAAGTCGCGGAGGGTTACCGAAGGAACGACATCCCCATTGACATGATTTACATGGATATTGACTATATGGAGGATTATAAGGATTTTACCGTAAATAAAGAAAATTTCCCCGATTTTCCTGGGTTTGTACAGGGGATGCGCAAAAATGGAATCCGCATGGTTCCGATTATTGACGCAGGCGTGAAGGTGGAGAAGGGCTATCCGGTGTACGACGAGGGCGTGGAGAAGGGCTATTTCTGTAAACGGGAGGATGGCAGCGAATTTGTGGCGGCTGTATGGCCTGGCGATACACATTTTCCGGATGTGCTCAATCAGGATGCGCGTAGATGGTTTGGCGGTAAGTACCGGCTCTTAATCGAGCAGGGGATAGAGGGCTTCTGGAATGATATGAATGAGCCGGCGATTTTCTATTCCCGCGAAGGCATGGACGAGCTGCTTGCCACCCTTCGCAAGTATGCGGGGGAGGATGTGGAGAGGCTTCCTATGGAGGAATTGGAAAAGGTAACGGGCATTTCCAATTCTCCGGCAGATTACAGCCGGTTTTATCATTGTGTGGATGGGAAACGGATACGCCATGACAAGGTGCATAACCTTTATGGCTATAATATGACCAGGGCGGCAGGGGAGGCTTTTAAGGAGATTGCCCCAAATAAAAGGCTTCTGCTGTTCTCGCGTTCATCTTATGTGGGGATGCACCGCTACGGCGGAATCTGGACAGGGGACAATAAGTCCTGGTGGTCTCATATCCTGTTGAATCTGAAAATGATGCCGTCGCTGAACATGTGCGGCTTCCTGTACGCAGGCGCAGATTTGGGTGGGTTTGATGCGGATGCTACCAGAGATTTGGTGCTTCGGTGGATGGCTCTTGGGGTGTTTACACCGCTTATGCGTAATCATGCGGCAATGGGAACCAGGGACCAGGAGGCGTACCAGTTTGAGGGTGTGGAGGATTTCCGGGGTATCATTGAGACAAGGTATCGGTTAATTCCTTATCTGTACAGCGAGTATATGAAGGCGGCGTTAAATGATGAGCTTTATTTCAAACCCTTGGCGTTTGTTTATCCAAAGGACTCTTTTGCGGCAAATGTGGAGGATCAGGTAATGCTTGGAGACGAGGCGATGATTGCGCCTGTGTATACCCAGAATGCAAAGGGACGGTATGTCTATCTGCCGGAGAGAATGATGCTGGTGAAGTTCACGAAGGAAGGGCAGTATACGGAAGAAATTCTGGAGAAGGGGCATCATTTTGTGGAGGTAGCTCTTGACGAGGTTCCGTTGTTTATCAGGCAGGAAAGATGTATTCCTTTGGTGAAGGCTGCGAAATGTGTGGAGGAGTTGGATACTACGCGTCCGGAAATGATTGGCTTTGCGGGTGCGAAGTATGTGCTCTATGAGGACGACGGGTTTACGACGGAGTATGAGAAGGAAGGGCATTACCGAGAGCTGAGCAAATAGGCTGTTGACATATGGGGAGTAAAGTCTTTCTATTTATCAGACAAATTACCGCAAAATCCTGCATTTGTTCCAATATTATTGATTAATTTGGAGAAAGAGGATAGAATATACATGAACAGGACAGCTCTGAGGTGATGGGCGGATAGCTGCCACATAGGAGTAAGTCAAAAGATGATGTGCGGAAGAAGGCTTAGAAGCCGCAAAAAAGTTTACAGGAGGTTCATGTATGAGATTAAAAGGTAAAGTAGTATTAATTACAGCGTCAACTAGGGGAATTGGACTTGCAACGGTGAAGGCATGTGCGAAAGAAGGCGCAACGGTTTACATGGCGGCAAGGAATCTTGAGCTTGCAAAATCAGTTGCAGACGAGTTGAATGCGGAGGGCGGAAACGTAAAATACGTATACAACGATGCGACAAAGGAAGAAACCTTCTCTACTATGGTGGAGGAAGTGGTGGAAAAAGAGGGACGTATCGATGTTCTGGTTAATAACTTCGGTACTTCTAATCCGAGAGAGGATCTGGATCTTGCACATACGGATGTTGAGGTATTTATCAATACCGTGAATATTAATTTAAAGAGTGTATTTATTGCGTCTCAGGCGGCGGTTAAGCATATGGCAGAGACAGGCGGCGGAAGCATTATCAATATTTCCTCCGTAGGCGGACAGGTGCCGGATATCTCACAGGTTGCTTATGGAACCAGCAAGGCGGCGATTAATTATATGACGAAGCTGACAGCCGTTCACGAGGCGCGCCACAATATCCGCTGTAATGCGGTGCTGCCGGGAATGACGGCGACGGATGCGGTTCAGAATAATCTGACGGATAATTTCAGGGATTTGTTCCTTAAGCATACGCCGATTCGCAGAATGGGTCTGCCGGAGGAGATTGCGGCGGCGGTTGTATATTTTGCAAGTGATGATTCGGCGTTTACGACGGGGCAGATTATGACGGTTGCAGGCGGGTTCGGACTTGCGACACCGGTGTTTGGAGATTTGGTGGAGAGCGCTGAGCGTAGGTAACTCGATATTTTGTGAAGATTTATGAACTGAAAACATTATATATAAGGTGTGGTATGTCTACACAGTAAAAAAATTCGCAGAGTAAACTATTCTGCGAATTTTTCTTTAAACAGCATATCTATTATAACCATCTAAAATAAATAATTCAATACCTAAATCTCTTTTATATCCTTTTTGGCATAATTTACAAGAAACTTCAAAAAAATAGCAGAGAAAAATTCAAACTTTTTAATATATATAGATATATTGTCTGTATTTTTGGATTAGATCTATCTAAAAAAATTCGCAGAGTAGTTTACTCTACGAAAGAAGGGATTATTATCTGGTATCTACTTCATTGTCCAAAGCAAAAAGAATGGAAAATCCTGGATACATGCAGAAGAAATTTATCAAAAACAACCTTGAAAGACGTGTTTATTTTTACTTATGACAGAATGCGTAAGTTTCAAGGTGAGTGGCGTATGGAAAAAAAGTTGATGTTTCCGGATTACGTGTTTCTGGAGAGCGATGACGAAGAAGCACTGGAAGGGGAGATAATGCAATATGGAGGAGGTGCAGAACTACTCAAGGAGTCTGGGGCACTTCTCCATGTGCAAAAGAGGGAGGAAACATTCTTACAGTCTTTATGCGGACATGATCACCATCTGAGAATGTCAAAGGGAGTAATTACGAATGGTGTTACCCGAATTACAGAAGGTCCTTTGTGCGGAATGGAGGGAAGAATCAGCCGGATTGACAGGCATAAACGTCTGGCGCGGCTAGAGGTGCCAGAAAGTTCTGCCTCAGGAAGTATATTTGCAGGACTTGAAATTGTAGAAAAAAGTTAGGAATACTAAAAAATATTTAGAAAAACAGAGCCAGAAAACCGAGTTGTGGTCAGTGCCATGATTTGGTGGGGGTCTGTAATAATGATAGGTAAAAAATTAAGGGTTCAGAGCTTTTAAAGCTGTGAATATGGCGAAGCATACCCTATTTTTAGGTATAAAGAGGTGATGATATGTGGTATGTAATTCAAACTCAGACCGGTGGCGAATGTAAACTGGTAGAGTTGATCGAAAAGATGATTCCAAAGAAATATTATGATGAATGTTTCTGTATGAATAGAGAATGTGTCAGAAAAATAGGAAATGAATATGAAATATTTCTCCGTCCTTTATTTCCTGCATATATCTTTGTGGTGACAGAAGAACCAAAAAAACTTTTTTTTGAGTTAAAACGTGTCCCCAGGCTTACAAAACTACTGAATGATCAGGAGGATACATTTTTCAGTGTATCGAAGGAAGAAGAACTGTTTTTGAAAAACGTACAAGATGAAGATCATGTGGTGAAGCGTTCTCTGGTAGAAGTGGATGGAGAAGGGACGATTATTAATGCGGAAGGAGCAGTAGGAGTGTATCTGAGGCATGTTGTAAGGCAGAGACTTCGTAAGCGATATGTCTGTGTTGAGCAGGAATTCCTAGGAGAAAAGAGAAAGATTTATCTGGGAATTAAGCTTAAGGAAGATAGAGAAGTTGGGTAAGAAGGGAGACCTTCTTATTTTTGTGGAAAATTTTTTATTGTTAAATTAATTGCAGGAAGCTTTAAGGGGTGGGAGGAAAGTATTTATGAATTATTTAGTAGTCGTAGCTCATCCAGATGATGAAGTTTTAGGCGCTGGCGCGACAATACATAAATTGATAGATAACGGTCATAAAGTCGCAGTAGCAATTATGGTCTCTCAGGCGGCTGCAAGAAGAAATTTGTCTTGCTCATTATCGGCTGATGAAGATGAAGCATTATCACTTTTGGGTGTGGAAAAAACTTTTCATGCGAATTTCCCAAATATTAAGATGAACACAGTCTCTCATTTAGAATTAGTTCAATTTATTGAAAAGTGTATCGAGGATTGGAATGCGGAAGCTATCATCACCCATCACTCGTCGGATACAAATAACGATCATGTAATGACTTCTTATGCTGTCCAGGCTGCATGCCGTTTATTCCAAAGGAGAGAGAATATTCCGACTCTTAAAGAGCTTCTCTATATGGAAGTGCCATCTTCTACCGAATGGTCGTTCGATACATCTGCTAATCGCTTTGCACCAAATTATTTTGTAGAGATTGGCAAGGAGGGTGTTGTGATTAAAATTAAGGCTCTTTCTGCATATAAGGGAGTTATGAATCCGTATCCTCATCCACGCTCAAAAGAAGCTTTGAAAGGTTTAGCCGCGTATCGTGGAGCCCAAGCCGGCTGTAATTATGCAGAAGCTTTTGAATGTGCATTTAAGAGAGGATTAATATGACGAGAATTGTCAAAAGAATATTTGATTTAGTATTCGGTATTTTACTTGGAATAGCTGCTGTTCCATTACTCGTAATAGTGAGTGTGTTTATCTTCATATGCTCGCCGGAAGCCTCGCCGATTTTTAGACAAGTACGGGTGGGATATAGAGGTAAAGAGTTCACGATGCTGAAGCTTAGAACAATGACAAATAGAAAAAATGCAAATGGGGAACTTCTTCCTGATGAAGAACGTCTTAAATGGTGGGGGAAATTAATTCGGAAAACCAATATAGATGAACTGACTCAAATTCTCCATATATTGGTTGGTCAGATGTCTTTTATTGGTCCAAGGCCATTGCTTCCAAAAGAAATGCTTGTAATGACAAAAAGTGAACAAGAAAAGAGACAATCTATTTTACCTGGAATCGTTGGATGGGAAAGTGTGAATGAAGATAAAAGTTCATCAAGAGCCAAGATGGCACAGTTTGATCTCTATTATGTGGAACATTGGTCGCTGTCATTAGATGCCAAAATATTCTTTTTGACCATATATAAAATATTTTCTTTCAGCAGACCAGATGATTCTCTGAGAGCGCCAAAGATCTCAGAAGAAGAAATCAGAAAAGCAATAGATAAAGAGGAAAATAGAGATGAATAACAAATATAACGATCATTTAGTAATTGTATTTGCATTAGAGCATTATAATCCGCTTGGCCATATCAGAAGTCTGGGCGAGAACGGGATTAATCCGGTTTATATCTCTGTTAAGAGAGGGGGCCTAAGTGCATGTTTGAGTAAATATATCTCGGTATGCCATCATGTGGACTCCGTTGAAGAAGGATATAAGTTATTGATTTCAGAGTATGGAAACTTTGGAGTAGAGCATAAGCCATATGTAATCTTTTCTGATGACAGATCAGTGGGATTTTTTGATTTCCATTATGATGAAATAAAGGATAAATTTATATTTTTTAATGCAGGAAAACAGGGAAGAATCAATGAATTTATGAATAAGCAATACATTCTTGATATAGCTAAGAAGCACGGTTTTCATGTGCTTGATTCCTGGGTAGTCAGCAAAGGAGAGATTCCGGAGGATATCCAGTATCCAGTTATAACCAAAGACATTTCTCCAAATTCGGGAAGCTGGAAGTCGGATGTTTATATCTGTGAAAATGAAGAAGAATTAAAGGCCGCCTTAAAGAAAATATCCGGTTCAGTTGTACAGATACAAAAATTTGTAAATAAGAAGAATGAATATGCAATCGAAGGCTTGACAATTAATAAAGGAACCCAGATGCTAATTGGCTCAACGCTGAGATGGAAGTACCTGATTAAAGGATATTACAGCCCTTATCATGATGTAACCATGATGAAGGATGCAGATATGCGTTCCAGATTAGAAGCGATGTTTTCTGAAATAGGCTTCGAGGGGATTTTTGAGGTTGAATTTTTGATTGATCAAGATGATACATATTATTTTTTGGAAATAAATTTCAGAGCTTCCGCATGGAATTATTCTTCCGCAGTTGCAGGTATGCCTCTTGCGTATCTTTGGGTTAAGTCCATGGAGGATGGGTTTATCGCTGACGATGCAGAGAAGGAATTTGAAGATTTTACTGATATGTCGGAAGTCATTGATTACGGCAAGCGCGTAGAGGGAGGTATGGTCAGCCTGGCGGAATGGCTGCGCGACTTTAAAGAGGCAAAGGGGACTTATTACTACAATAAAAATGATATGTCTCCGTTTGAATATCTATTTGAACATTGGGATGATTACAAATAAGCAGGTGTAATAATGGAAATTGGAAGTTTTATAGAATTACAATTTGAAAGAGGCAGGGAGTATTACAAGCAGACAGAGCATATTGCCAGACTAAATACCGGACGGGCTGCAATATGGCATGCATTTAGAGTTTTGAATTGCAGTGCAATATGGATTCCTTATTACCAATGTGATACAGTTCGGGATTTTTTATATAAACATAATGTTCAGATAAAATATTATCATATTGACGCTTCTTTTACGCCTTTAGATTTAGAACCTAAATCTGGAGAAGCGGTGTTACTTGTGAACTACTATGGAGTTATGTCCTGTTCAAGAATGAGATATCTATCAGAGCAATATAAACATGTGATAATAGACAATGCTCAGGCTTTTTTTGCAGAGCCGATTAAGGGCTGTATGAATATATATTCTTGCAGAAAATTTGTAGGCGTTCCGGATGGCGCATATGTAATAGGTGAAAATGTAAGTAAGTACATTGATGAGTATGCTCAATGTTATTCATCGGATACAGCATTGTTTCTGTTACAGAGAATTGAATATGGGTGTGAAGGAAAAGCATATAGCAGCAGAAGAAAAAATGAGTATAGAATTGATACCGAGGATTGCATGAAAATGTCAGCACTTACAAATACGATTCTCGATGGCGTAGATTATGAGTTTATTAAGAAAAAAAGAAGGGAAAATTTTTTTATTGCTTCAGAATTATTTGATGATATTAACAGGATAAATGCAATGCAATATTACGATGCTTCATGTGTCCCGATGATATATCCAATTGTAGTTGAAGATGACTCTCTTTTATGTAAATTGCAAGAGGCAAAACATTTCCAGGGACATTGGTGGAGTTATTTGCAAAATGAGATGCCAAAGGATAGTTTTGAGTATTGGTTATCAAGATATGTGATTCCGGTAACGATTGACCAGAGATATGGGAAAGAGGAATTGTGTTATATAAAGGAAAAGATGAGATGAAGATTTTGGTTGTAGGAAAAAATAGTTATGTCGGTACATCTCTAAAGAATTATTTCTTAAGAGAACATAGAGAGGATATTGTTAATCTGATTACTTCACGAAATAATGAATGGAGAAAAGTGGATTTTTCAGGATATGATGCAGTCTATAACGTTTCCGGATTATGTCATGCTGACTCAAAACATGGAACACCTGAAGCATATATGGCAATCAATGCCAAACTTCCAATAGAAATTGCCAAAAAGGCAAAACAGGAAGGAGTTAAATTATTTATTCATATGAGTTCGACGATTATATATGGAAATATGAGCCGTATTGGGGATGAAAAATATATAGATGATAAGACGGTTCCCAAACCGATGAATGTTTACGGAGAAAGTAAACTTGAAGCAGAAAAAGGGCTTTTAAAACTAGAAAGTGAGAGTTTTGGAACAGCAATCATAAGAGCGCCTTTGATTTATGGAGAGAATGCCAGAGATAATTTTCCCAGACTTGTAAGGTTTGCAAAAACGATGCCAGTATTCCCTAATATAGAAAATAAACAGAGTATGATTTATGTGGATAATTTATGTGAGTTAATTTATTTAATTGTTTTAAATAACAAAAGAGGAATTTATATGCCTCAGGATGAAAAGTATATTTGTACATCCAAATTAGTAAAAGATATATCCGTTGCATACGGAAAAAATATATTACTGACAAAATTATTTAATCCAATTATTTTTTTATTTTCCCGAAAAGTATATCTGTTCAATAAAGTTTTTGGAAATGCTGCATATAGAAAAAAGACATCACAATATTTTAATGGCACATATAGAGTTGTTTCTTATGAAACGGCA
Source organism: uncultured Dorea sp. (assembly GCA_910584575.1). Classification (GTDB taxonomy): domain Bacteria; phylum Bacillota; class Clostridia; order Lachnospirales; family Lachnospiraceae; genus Sporofaciens. Next base: position 42,807 of record CAJUBG010000004.1, on the reverse strand, counting down.
ATTAAAAGAATAGCTAAATATGGAGGATAGATGGAATGTCCGAATTTAATGGGAAAACTTTGATGATTACAGGCGGGACAGGCTCTTTTGGGAATACAGTATTAAAACATTTTTTGACATCAGATATTGGACAGATTCGGATTTTTTCGCGAGATGAAAAGAAACAGGATGATATGAGGCACGATATTCAAGTCAGATATCCCCAATTTGCTGAAAAAGTAAAATTTTATGTTGGGGATGTAAGGGATATACAGTCAGTGAGAGATGCAATGCCTGGTGTTGATTTTATATTCCATGCGGCAGCGTTAAAGCAAGTCCCCTCCTGTGAATTTTTTCCGATGCAGGCAGTGAAGACAAATATTGAAGGTACTGACAATGTTCTACATGCTGCAATAGAGGCAGAGGTTAAGAGAGTGGTTTGTCTGTCAACCGATAAAGCTGCATATCCAATTAATGCAATGGGTATTTCTAAAGCCATGATGGAGCATATTATTTTTGCTAATGCACGGGTAGCTGGCGAGCAGGGGAAGACAGTGATTTGCTGTACAAGATATGGCAATGTTATGTGTTCGCGGGGCTCTGTTATCCCGCTTTTCGTTGAGCAAATCAAAGCAGGCAATCCTGTTACAATCACAGACCCTGGAATGAGCCGATTCTTAATGAACTTAGATGAAGCTGTTGAACTTGTAAAATTTGCTTTTCATAATGCAGAACCAGGAGATTTATTTATACAGAAGGCAGATGCTTCAACCATAGGAGATTTGGCGAAAGCAGTTCAGAAGCTGTTTGGAAATACAGGAACGAATATTATAGGTTCAAGACATGGCGAGAAAGTATACGAAACATTAATGACAAAAGAAGAAGCACATCGGGCGGTTGATATGGGCGGTTATTATAGGGTAAAAGCAGATAATCGCGATTTGAACTATGACAAATTTTTGATAGACGGTGCGCGTCTCAATGTTGAAATGACCGATTACACGAGTCAAAACACAACAATATTGACGGTTGAGCAAATCATAGAAAAGTTGAAAACAACGGATTATATAAAAGCGGAATTGGAATTGTAAGAGGAATAAGTATGAAAATAATGTATGTGCTTTTTGAGGGATTTGATACAGATAATGGAACGAACCATTTAGCTTTAAAAACGATGGAGGAATATTTAAAGAATGGATTTGAGGTTCACTTGGTTACAAGTCATTCAAAAGGTTTACATAGAGATATACCAAAGCAATTAAAGAAGAATCACCGATTTAGTTATACTGTGATAAAACGTAAAAATGTCAGTAAACGTAATTTTTTAGGTAGGTATATAGATGGAATAAGATATTCGTTAAAATGCATACCGCTGTTTATAAATATGAAAAGAGAAACAGATGTCATACTGATTCAATCTACATATACAGTCTTTTATACAGTTTTCCTGGCAAATATGATAATGAAAAAACCGATAATCTATAATACATTTGATGTTTTTCCTGATGGTGACAGGGATGTTGGAGCTATCTCAAATAAATTTATTATACAGCTCTTAAACTTAATGCAAAAGTATGTTTATAGAGTGAGCAATAAAATTGTGGTAATTTCCGAAGATATGTTAAATACTTTTCTTAATAAAGGGATACCTGGCAGAAAATTGGTTTTGATAAGGAATTGGTATGATTCGTCTTGTGTAAAAAAAATAGAAAATACAGTGAATCGGTTTATAGAAAAGTATTCTATTAATAGAGACAAATTTATAATTCAATATGCAGGTAATTTTGGTTATACATTTGATTATAAAGCAATCATAGAGATTGCAATCAGGCTGAGAGAAGAAGACCATATAGAATTTCATATGATAGGTTCAGGTGCGTTTGAAAAAGACTTCAAACATGCTGTTAAAATGAAAGGATTAAATAATATAAAATTTTTCCCATGGCAAAATTTGAATATGATTGCAGATGTTTATAGTGCATGCGATTTAGAAATAGTTACACTAAGTAAAAATGTAATTAAATATTCATATCCAAGCAAATTATCGCTTGTTATGTCATGTGGCAAAACTTTTTTATGTATGACAGAAAAGCAGTCTCATTTTTCCAAGTTTGTAAATGAAAAGGAGATTGGAAAATGTATTAATTATCATAAATATCAGGAAGCAGCGAATTGGTTGGTGTATATTTCAAAAAATCAAAATCAGTTAAAGCGATTAGAGAGTAATGCCTATCATATAGGCAGTCAACTATTTTCTAGTGATAATAACGCATATAAATATGTTGATATTGCAAAAGAACTGGGAAGGAAAAAATAATGAAATTTTTGATTGTTGGCTGCAATGGAATGGCAGGCCATATGATATCCATATATTTAAAAGAAAAAGGTCATGATGTAATAGGATATGCCAGAGAAAAGTCTAAATTTGTTAAAACAATTATCGGCGATGCCGCTGATTTTGAATTGTTGAAAAAAAGAGTTCTTGAGGGAAAATATGACTCGGTCATTAATTGTGTAGGAGTTTTGAATCAGTTTGCCGAGTGTAACCACGCCAAAGCGGTTTTGCTGAATGGATATCTGCCGCATTACTTGGCAAAAGTAACAGAAGGAACAGACATTCAAGTGATTCAGATGAGTACAGATTGTGTGTTTTCCGGAAAAACCGGAGGTTATACAGAAGATTCTGTACCGGATGGAACGCTCTTTTATGATAGGTCAAAAGCAATTGGGGAGTTGGTTGATGGGAAGAACATAACGTTACGCACTTCGATTGTCGGTCCGGACATCAAAGAAAGTGGTATAGGGCTTCTTAATTGGTTTATGAAGCAGACAGGAATGGTTCATGGATTTGCCGGCGCGATTTGGACCGGACAGACAACGCTTCAGTTGGCAAAGACTATGGAGGAAGCTGCAAAAAGAAGGGCATATGGTTTGTATCATACAGTTCCAAAAGTATCCATTAGCAAGTACGAGCTTTTGAGACTTTTTAATGAGCATATTAGAAAAGAGCCGATAGAAATCATACCGGTGGATAAATTTGTGGCTGATAAATCGCTGGTTAGAACCCAATATGAAGGATTTGATTATGAAATTCCTGATTATAAGGTAATGGTTAAAGAACTTGCCGATTGGATGAGAGAACACAAGGATATTTATCCACAGTATGGATTGTAAATAAAGTTAGATTGGAGAACCGTGAAATGGAGACGGATATAGATATTGTTGTCGCATGGGTTGATGGGAGTGATCCTGAATGGTTAGAGTTAAAAGGACAATATTCAAATTCAAATAACGACAATGTAGATGAAAGGGTTAGCCGATACAGAAATTTGGATATTTTCAGGTATTGGTTCAGAGGGATTGAAGCCTTTGCGCCCTGGGTACATAGGATACATTTTGTTACATGGGGACATGTTCCAAAGTGGCTTAATGTGAAGCATGAAAAGTTAAATATCGTAAGGCATACAGATTTTATTCCGAGAGAGTATTTGCCGACTTTTAGTGCGAATCCAATCGAGCTTAATTTTCATAGAATACCAGAATTGTCTGAGAAGTTTATATATTTTAATGATGATATGTTTTTGATAAAAAAGACATTGAAACAGGATTTTTTTGTCAACGGAAAGCCATGTGATGCCGGTATTCTCGCGCCACATTGCTATGATGAGGATGAAATGTGGGTTCTTACACCTTTCGTTAATATAGGTGTGATTAATAAGCATTTTGATATGAAAACAGTTATCAAAAAGAATAAGAGTCTTTGGTTTAACAGTAAGTATGGTAAATTTAATCTGACAAATTTAGTTTTGTTCAATTGTCCGCGATTTCCAGGAATTAAACAGGATCATTTGCCTACATCATTTTTAAAGAAAACATTTACAGAAGTATGGAGTTTTGAAGAAAAATCCCTTGATGCAACTTGTCAGCACAAATTCAGGGAAAAACTAGATATTAATCAATGGCTTTTTAAAGAATGGCAAATTGTTGGAGGTAATTTTTATCCACGAAGCCCTAAGATTGGAAATTCTTTTGGTTTTATCAGTGAGCCGATTGAAGATATTTGTTCATATATAGAGAAGCAAAAGGGTAAGATGATTTGTATTAATGACAATGATATTCCAGAAGAAAGATTTCAGGTTTATTCAAAAATGTTAGTGGATAGTTTTGACAAGATTTTGGGAAGGAAATCATCATTTGAATGGTAAAATGATTATGTCTAAAAGAATTATTTATATTGGCGCTTCTAATGTAGGCAGGGGAGGAAGATCAACAATAGCTTTTAATCTGGCGCAAAATTTAGGTGACGACTATATCGTAGATTTTTTATGCATGGCTGAATTAATGGAGGATACCTATCGTAAACAAATTGAGAGCAAAAAGGGTAGAGTCGTGTCGTTTTGGGAAGATAAAAAGAATAGCATGAATCCAATTGAGCGCAATCGTTTTTTCTTTCATTCAATGAAAAATGGGAAATATGATATAGCACATATTCACGTAGACAATGCTGCTGAATTTTTCCCCAGAGCAGTCATTTGCAGGCTTGCCGGAGTAAAGAAGATTATTGCGCATGGCCATCAGGCAAAAGAGGATTCCTTAAAAGAAAAAATTAAAAATCGCTTTTTTCAGATACTTATGCCATTGATTTGCTGTCATGTGTTGGGGTGTACAGACGAGGCGCTGGAACATTTGTATTCGGGATGTAAAATTCATAAAAAAGTAATTCCAAATGGGATAGACTACAATAGATATAAATTTGATATTGGTGTTAGAGAGCGTGTGCGGACTGAAAATAAATGGGATAATAGAGTGATTGTGGGAAACGTAGGGAGATTGGATTATCCTAAAAATCAAAAATTTTTATTAGAAATATGTGAACATTTAATAAGATTGGATAACAGGTATACCTTATTGCTGGTTGGAAACGGAAAAGATGAGAAAGAATTGAGAAGAATAGTTAAAGAAAAAGGTTTAGAAAAGTATATCATTTTTTATGGCGTATCTGACCATGTAGAACAATTGTTGTGTGCAATGGATTTGTTTGTATTTCCAAGTGTTTTTGAAGGTTTTGGACTGGCTCCATTAGAGGCTCAGTTTGCAGGACTGCCAACCTTCATTTCTGATACAATTCCTGATGCGGTAATGGTGACTTCCTTTATAAAGAAAATATCGTTAAACCGTTCTCCCAGAGAATGGGCCGAGACGATACATGAGCAATATAATACATATAACCTGAATGAATTACGAAATCAAACGTTCAATTATATTGAAAACAGTAAATATAATATAAAGAATTCATCGCAGGTTTTAGCAGGTTTATATGAAAAATTGCTGCAGTAAAAGAAAGTAGGATTTTTTATGAATAGGTCTAATGATAATAAGATTACATTGGTAAGCGCTTTTTTTAATATTAATCGAGAAGAATGGAAAAAATTTAGTAGAAATGATGAACTGTATTTTTCATATTTTGAACATTGGGCGAGAATAAAAAATGAATTGATTGTTTTCGTTGAATCTAAGGAATACAAAAAGCGTATCTTTGAAATACGGGATAAATTTGGGAATAAGGAAAAAACCAAGGTGATTATTGTAGAGGACATTTTAAATATTGATCAAGAACTTTATAAAACAATAGAACATGTATGCAGTAATAGGGTTCACTATGATTTTAGATTACAGCCGAATTCACCAGAGGTTTTTAATGCAAAATATAATTATATTATGGCACTAAAAATGTGGTGTCTAAAGACAGCCGTTGAAAATGGATTGAATAGCTATTCGCAACTGGCATGGATTGATTTTGGATTTGGACACGGTCTGGAAATCTATCCGAAGGCAGAGGAATTTGATTTTGAATGGAAGTATAATTTTGGTGATAAGATCTATCTGCCGGCTAAAATGTTGGATGATGGAAGGCCGATATTTGACATTGTAAGAACAATGGATGTTTATGTGATGGGACCTTTGTTAGTTGGAAACAGCGAAGCGTGGAGAAAATCCTGGGAGATGATGAAAACAGCGGTCTATGCACTGGCTAATTGTGGAATGACAGATGATGATCAGACAGAATTGCTTATGCTTTCCAGGATGTATCCTGAGACATTTGAATTAGTTACATCTGTTTCTTGGGGGACATTTTTAAAAGAAAATGGAGGAGGGCATCTGACTCTATCTCAAAGGAATCCATTAAAAGAAAAGATTAGTAAAATGAAAATTGTAAAGATAAGGCTAAAGATAAAGAAATTTTCAAAGGTGATACGGTATTTATTAAAGCAATATAAATATATGATGGGATAGAAAACAATGAAAATAACGACATTACAAATCTCCAAATATTATTTTATACTATTATTGATGCTTGGATTGACCCCTTATATGAATAGATATTATTTGAATATACTTACTGTTCTGACAGTAATATGGTTTGTGACAATTATTCCATATCTCAGGAATATCAATAAAGTAGAATTTATAATTATTATCTATTTGTTGTATATTATAGGGCTAAGATTGTTGGGATATTCTACAGCGTCTATTGGTAATTATGCAGGTGAGACAATCGCTATTGTATTACTTTTATCACAGAGATTTTTTCAACAGTTCAGTGTACAAGAGTCTAAAAGAATTGGAGAAATAGGATTAATTATTTGTTTCTTGAATGCTGTTGATAATCTTTATATTTATTGGAGATATCCAGATATTGAAAACTTGACATCATATACGGCAAGATTAATAGATACATATGGAAAGATAAATGTTTATACGACAACGGATGCTTTGGCAATGACATTCATTTTATTGACTTTCTTAATACTTTGGAATATTAAGAAACAAATAAATAAAAAAGAACTTGTTTTGAGCATTGTTCTTATATATCTTTCCTTTTTTTGCCTTATGAGAGCAACGGCTATCATTATTTTGCTTATAGGTTGTGTAATGTTGTTTATCTATAAATTCAGCAAAAATTTTAATAACAAGAGCAAAATGCTTTTGATGATCGTTGTGTTGGGGATATTTATTGCATTTTTGGTAAATTGGAAGATGCTTTTACAGACGATAGCTGGATTTATATCCTCAGAAAGAATACAGCAGCGAATTTATAATTTGGCAGATTTATTTTCATATACAATGAGGACAAGTGGATCCGGAAATTCTTTTGTGTTACGGCTTCAAATGTTTATTATGGATATACAATATTGGTGTACAGATTTTCAAACGTTTGTATTTGGTAATGGATTTCATAGGGAGACGGCAGCGACAGATTCCGTTCTTGCTTTTGCAAGATTAAATAAATATTCGGGACATACAACGGTAGGGGATACACTGTCATGTTATGGATTGCCTGGTTTAAGCTACCTTATTTGCAGTTTTATTCAATTTTATAGAATGTGGAGATGGGGATGTGCGGGTAAAGAACAAGCATTTATATGCACAACCTTTATTGTAGTATTTATTTTAAGCTGTATAGCAAGTGTCATATACACACCGTCATTTTTGTTTACAGTTTTAGCTGTTTTACCAATGTATATCAGAGGCATCTTAAAAGAGAGATATGTAGGTGATGAAATTGAATTATATATGTCATAAGATTAGGGATAATAAAGAGATTACAATTATATATCAACTGATTACGAGAGTTTTATATGATATAATTAGTATTTTTAGAAAAATATCAAAACGCGGGAAATATGCTTATTTAAGAAAGTATGAAAATATTCATAAGGGTGAAAGATGCTTTATTATATGTACGGGTCCTAGCTTGAATTATCATGATATCCATTTACTCGAAAATGAATATACATTTGGAATGAATTCCTTATGCCTCGGATTTAGGGAGGATACATTTCGTCCTACATATTTTGGAATTCAGGATATTAATGTATATAACCGTGTAAAAGAGGCTCTGTGTATGGAGGAAGATTTAACTGTTTTTGTTTCTTCTTACCTGGAAAGAAAATGCAAAGTGAATAAGAAAAATTGGAATGTTTTACCATATAATGGGATATATAATTCCTTTGAAATGAATTATTTTCATAAAAAGAAGGTGCGTTTTGGAAATGACATTAGCTGTATGGTTTACGATGGATATTCCATTACGTATACATTAATGCAGGTAGCAGCTTATATGGGCTTTAAAGAAATCTATTTAATAGGGGCTGACTGCAATTACACTCCGGGAAAACAAAATCATTTTATCGAACATGGGAACAGTGGTTCAGTTGACCGAATGTTACTCGCAAAGGAATTGATGGAATATTCTTATACTTATGCGAAAAAGATTTTGGAAAGAAAAAATATTCACATATATAATGCCACAAGGGGAGGAATGTTAGAAATATTCCCCAGAGTAAATTTAGAGGATGTGTTATCTGTGTCTCATTCAAATGGAGGGATGAGGGAGAGAAAGAATGAGAAATAAATTAAAAGATGGAGGACTGTATTTGTTTGGGAATCTTTTTGATAAAGCGATTGCATTTATTACTGTCCCCATCTTTACACGGCTAATGACTACAACAGAATATGGTCTTTCCAGTACGTATTCATCCTATGTAGGTATATTGTCAGTGATCGTATCTTTATCATTAGCAAATTCTATTAGAAATGCCTATGTGGATTACAAAGATGTCTTAAATAAATATCTCTCATCCATTTTTACTTTGGGATTTATCAACTTTTGTGTTATTTCTGCAATTCTGGTATTTGCAAATATGAAATTTGCAGTTGTTGAAAAATATTTCCTTATGTTTTGTTTAATACAATCATTCAGTTCCTTTTTTGTGAATTCAATGATTGTTAAGTTTATGATGCAGGAAAATGCTAAAAAGAGAACCATTCTTCAGGTGTTGCCCAATTTTATGGCAACCATTTTATCAGTTGTCCTGCTATTGCATATGAACGAGCATAAAGAATATGGAAGAATTATACCAATGTGTTTGACGGTTTCTGTGTTTGGCTGTTTTATATTTTTATACTATTTGTTAAAAGAACATGAGTATATTAATTTGAAATATTGGAAATATGCGTTGTCAATTTCGATACCGCTTATTTTTCATGGATTATCTGTAAACATATTGTCTTCCTCTGATCGAATGTTGCTCACCTCATTAAGAGAAGCAGCAGAAACGGGAGTTTATAGTGTCGTTTATAATTTTGGGATGATTGCAACTGTAATTACATCATCATTAGAAGGAGTTTGGATTCCCTTTTTTACTCAAAAGATGTTGAAAGCTGATAAAAAATCTGTGAATAATTATGCAAGAGTCTATATTGAATTATGTACAGTATTCTTTTGTGGATTGATGATTATTTCACCTGAAATTTTGGTGATATTTGCCTCAAAGAAGTATAAAAGCGGAGTGTATTTAATCATCCCTATTATTTTGGCAACGTATTTTCAGTTTTTATACACGTTGTCGGTTAATGCTGAGTTTTATTATAAAAAAACTAAAATTATTGCTGTTAATACGGTAATAGCGGCTGGTATAAACTTTGGATTGAATATCATGTTTATACCACATTTCGGCGCTTTGGCTGCAGCGTCAACAACAGTCATTGCATATTTCGTATCCTTTCTTTTTCATTATTTATATTGCAAAAGGGTTGATAGAGAGCTATTTCCTGTTAGAATGTTTTTTCTACCTGTAGGTACGGTTCTTGGATTCACAATTTTTCAGTATATTACAATGGATTATGTAATATTGCGGTGGATGTTTGGGATATTGTTGCTTTTTGTATATTTATTATGTACGTATTGGAAGGAGAGAAGTCTGTTCGTGTGGATAAAATGAGTGAACGAAATTACGGTATAGATTTTTTGCGTTTAATATTAATGTTTATGATATGTACGCTGCACGTATTAACTCAGGGGGGAATTATGGATGCAGCTAAAGAGACGGATATAGCTTATAGATATGCAATATATTCTTTTTTTTATGTAGTTTCTTATTGCGGAGTAGATGGATTCGCATTAATAAGCGGATATGCAGCCTCAGACAAAAATAGAAAATATACTATAATAATAGATATGTGGTTTCAAGCTTTCTTCTACTCATTTATATTAACAGTAATACTAACTATTATGGGTTTTAATGATGGATATGGTATGAAAGAGTTTATCAAAGCAGCAATGCCGGTTTCATTTAATGTCTTTTGGTATTTTACAGCTTATTTTGCATTGTTTTTTGCAATGCCGGTTCTTAATAAATATCTATTTTCAATAGATATTTTAACTGCTAAAAAATCATTGGTCATAACAGTTATATTATTTTCTTTTGTTGGTCTTATAGCAGATGCATTTAAAACAAATTGGGGGGGGGGTACTTTAGGAATCATAATTCTCTATTGTATAGGAGTATTAGCAAAAAGAATAAACTTGTTTCAAAATATGAAGGCAGGGCTATTAGTATGTATGTGGCTGCTAAGTATTTTAATATCTTGGGGAGTTCTGGTGACTACAGATATAACACGGCTAGTCAGGAATAATTCGCCGACAATTATATTAAGCGCCTTTATTATGGTTGTACTATTTTCAAGAATTAAATTAAGTGCGAGGATTATAGAGATTATAAAGATATGTTCTCCATTAGTATTTGGTATATATTTATTTCAATTAAACCAAGTGGTATGGAATCATTTTCTATACAGTTCTTTTTCTTTTGTTGTTGGATATAATTTGGTTTTCGGTATTTTATACATTTTGGGATTTGCTCTGGTAATTTTTATACTAGGGCTATCAGTAGATTTTATAAGAAGCAGATTGTTCAAACTATTTAGAATATCATACATAAGTGAAAAAATTGTTATATTATTTAGTAAGATATTATCTTATATGCATTATTCATAATTTTTTCCATAACCAAACCAAAGGGCGCACATAAAATTTTTGATGAAATACATAAAACATGTTTAGATGCATTGAAAAGCGGAGATGAAAAAGGAGTGCTTTGGAAACACTGCACTTTGAAAGATTGTGAGTTTCCAAGAATACTTAGGTATAAAAGGAGGTAGTATGAAATGAAAGCAATTGGGGTTATTCCATCAAGATACCAGTCCACACGTTTCCCAGGGAAACCGTTAGCAAATATTTGTGGGAAGCCTATGATATGGTGGGTATATAGCAGGGCGGAAAAAGCTTTGTCATTGGATCAAGTTATAGTTGCAACAGATGATGACAGAATTGCTTCTGTATGTCAGCAATATGGTATGAATTATATTATGACTTCAAAAAACCATAGCACACCGACATCTCGAATATATGAGGTTTCACAGAAAATAAAAAGTGAGCTTTATGTGTTCATCGGCGGTGATGAACCTTTAATTGAGCCAGAAGCTATTGATGCGGTGGTTACGCATGCTAAAAAATCAAAAGATGCAGTCACGCATGCTATGGTAACTATTAAAACAGCACCAGAAGTTGTTGATTTTACGAACATTAAGGTTGTTGTAGGTACAGATGGTTATTTGCTGTACACTTCTAGGAGTCCGTTGCCATTCCCAAAAGGAAGTTTAGACTTTAAATATAAAAAATTTGTCGGTATTGGAGCTTTTACCAAAGATGCTCTGCGATTTTATAATGACACTCCTAAAAGTATGTTAGAGAGAGTTGAAGAATGTGATTTGATTAGATTTATTGATAAATTTATAAAGGTGAAAATGGTAGAAGTGCATTGCCGTAATGTATCGGTAGATACGCCTAAGGACTTGGCGGCTGTGGTTTCTATCATTGAGAATGGTGAGATTGTGTAGAAAGGATAAAATTAATGAAATCTATCAGTTTATTGGATTGTACTTTACGTGATGGCGGTTACATAAATGATTGGAATTTTGGGCATAGCGTGATTACTGGTACATATAAACGGCTGGATGCTGCTGGCGTGGATTATATTGAAGTGGGTTTCCTTGATGACAGAAGAACGTTCGATATTAATCGTACTATTCAGCCAAACACGAACTGCTATAATAGAGTATTTGAAGGTGTGGAAAAAAAACATGCCGTTCCGGTGGCTATGATTGACTACGGAACTTGTGATATTTCAAACGTGGGGAATTGTGATTCAACTTTTATCGATGGAATCAGAGTAATTTTTAAAAAGGAGAAAATCGATACCGCGCTTCCTTTTTGTATGGCTGTTAAAGAGAAGGGGTATAAGCTATTTATCCAAGCTATTTCAATCACATCTTATTCTGATTTGGAAATGCTTGAGTATATTGAGAAAATCAATGAGATTAAGCCATATGTTTTTTCTATAGTGGATACTTACGGTCTTCTTGATAACCGGAAACTTACGAATTATTTCAATTTAATGAATAATAACCTTCTTCCTGAGATTAAGATCGGATATCATGCTCATAATAATTTTCAACTGGCATTTAGCAATTCTATTAAGTTTTTGGCATTGGAAACACAAAGGGCTATTGTTGTGGATTCAACTGTGTATGGTATGGGTAAGAGTGCTGGTAATACAGCGAGTGAATTGGTTGCTATGCATATGAATGAAAGATATGGAAAATCATATGATATAGATCAGTTTTTAGAAATTTTGGACACAGATTTGATGGCTGTATATGAAAGACATTATTGGGGATATAAGTATAATTTCTATATTTCGGCAATGCAGAATTGTCATCCTAATTATGTTCAGTTCTTATTAGATAAAAAAACTTTGTCTGTTTCATCCGTAAATAAGATTTTAGAAAAGATACCTAAGGAAATGAAACTTCTGTATAATCAAGACTATATTGAGAAGGCATATTTAGAATATCAGTCACATGCGATTGACGATCATAAAGCCATCTCTTGTCTTGAGAAAATATTAAGAGGCAGGAATATAGTTCTCCTTGGACCTGGTAATTCCATTAGAAAGGAAGAACAGAAGATTAAAGAGTATATTGAGTATTCCAATGCTGTGATTATTTCTGTAAATTTTGAGCCTGCTAGATATAATTGCGACTATGTGTTCGTAAGTAATGCAAAAAGATATAGCAAGCTTGCTGATACTACTGATAAACATTCTAACTCAAAATTAATTACCACATCGAATATATCACTCTTTGACAGACAAGCTGATTATGTGCTCAATTATCCAAGTTTAATCAATCAAAATAGGATTAATAGTGATAATGCGTTACTTTTGGCGGTGGCTGCATTGACAAAAATAGGTGTTATGAAAGTGCAATTGGCTGGTTTTGATGGGTTCAGGTCAGATGATAAGGATTATTGTGATTCTAAGTATGTGTTTGCGGGTAATGGAAAATATAATATCCATTCTAATGAGACAACGATTGAGGGGTTAAGGCAATTGTCTGAGAATATTGACATTCAATTTTTGACAAGTTCTTTGTATGAGGCTGCTCTTAATTGATTGATAGGGGATGGGAGAAGGGGGAGAAAGGGGAGAACAATGAGACATTTCGACTATGTTTTATTTGATTTAGATGGTACGCTTCTTGATACTAGAGAAGGGGTACTGTCTGCAGCAATATATACTATGAGAAAATATAACAGAGATATTCCGGATAAGGTTACGTTAGAAAGTATGATTGGTCCGCCAATACAGATATCTTTTCAGAAGTTATATGGACTTTCTGACGAATCGGCTATGGAAATGTCTAATGTTTTTAGGGAAGCTTATATGATGGAAAAATATCTTTTTAACGCTATTCCTTATAATGGGATATATGATTTGTTCGATAATCTTTTAAAGAGGGGAACTAGAATCGGGATAGCCACATATAAGCGAGAGGATTATGCTATAAGGCTTCTCTGTAAGAAAGGATTCAACTATTATACAAATTATATGTATGGAGCTGATTTTGACGGAAAATTAACAAAGGCAGATATTATTCGGAAATGTCTAAGTGGTATGGGCTGTTCCGAATTATCCAAGGCGGTTTATATTGGTGATGGACCAAGTGACGGTAAAGGGGCGGATGAAGTAGGAGTTTGCTTTATTGCTGTCACATATGGGTTTGGATTTAAGACAGCAGAAGATACCTTAAGATTTAAACCAGTTGCTATAGCGGATAGTTGCAAGCAGTTGAAAAATATTTTACTATAGCTATTTTCGATAACTGTGATATCATTCATGTTTGTCTATTATTTGATAGTATTCAAATAATAAAGAAACATCGTGTACCGAACGGTCTGCACGGAGATCTGAGAGGTCGGCTAATCAATTAATGGTTAGACGACCATTAGATTTTTATAGCTAGCGTCGCTGTGAACAGTAATACTTTGTATCGGATATTAGAAAATTATCTTGACACCATTTTGAATCTTTAATAAACTGTATTTATAAGCGATGGGTGATGGCTTCAGAGAGACTATCCATATTCGGAATTTTAACTATCATTTTCAGAAAGAATCTGATTTTCTAAAGAATCTATCCTGCTTTCCAGGAGATTCCCAATAATAAAGTAAGAGAATAAAAATTTATCCCATTCCATTGTCTGCACAATTATTTTTTGATATAGTAAATATTAGTAAGATAGTTTCTCTGTATGAAAAATGATAAGGAGGAGCTATATGTCAAAAGGGATTGCATATCAAAACAAGGATATTGAATTTAAGTTCATGAGCGAGACTTTCAGGGAGAAGTCATTTGAAGCATACGGCTTGAAGCTGCCGAGGATTAAGGAGGTTCTGCCAACGAATCTGCCGGAGGTGTCTGCCAACGAGAAACGTCTGGATCATCTGTTTTTACTGGAAGATGAGACGGTCGCCATTGTGGACTATGAAGCGGAGGATAAATTGGCAAACCGAGTAAAGTATGTGAATTATATTGCTAGAGTGATGGAACGATATTTGAAAGAAAGAGGAGAGCTTCCCAATCTTAGAATGATTGTCATTTACACGGGGGATGTGGAGAAGGCCAAGGGTGTACTGGAGTCAGAATGTATTACCCTGAGGATGGAGCAGGTATTTGTAAGTCGTTTGCCAGAACAGATGATTTATCGCAGAATCAAGCATAAACTGGAAAAAGGAGAGAAGCTTACAGAGCAAGAGCTTATGAGGATGATTATTCTTCCGCTTGCCGTTAAGGGAAAGGATGAGAAGCAAAAGCGGGTGGAGAAAGTGATTAAACTGGCAAAGCTGATTGCGGATGAGAAGGAACAGACATTTGTAATTGCAGGCGTGCTGGTATGTAGTGATAAATTTATAGATAGAGAATACGCAAAGAGAGTAAGGGGGTATTTAAGTATGACGAAGGTGTTTCAGATTTTGGAGGAAGAAAAGCGGGAGGCTATTTTGGAGGCGACTCTGGAAGAAAAGCAGAGGACAGCTATGCGTATGCTTTATAAATGTATGGATGAGTCCCTTATTATGGAAATTTCTGGTCTTACAGGTGATGAGATTGAAGAAGTTCGTAAAAGACTGCCTATAGCCCAACATCAAAATATGTAAAGAATTATTTCAAAATTTATGTGCGGTTTCACTGCACGGTCAAAAAATCGCAGAGTAAGATACTCTGCGATTTTTCCTAAAACAGCATATTTATTATAACTATCTAAAATGAATAAATCAATACTTAATTTGCATTTGTAAAAAAATGGTGCAAAATCACGAAGGAAAAATAGAATTAAAATCATTCTATTTGTGATGAATGTCTTAAATTATCTATTAATTAAAAATAAATTCTATTAATTCCCACAGAAATCAATTTGAAAATTTTCGCAGAGTATCTTACTCAACGAAAGAAGGGATTAGAATCTGGTACATTTTGACCTGCAAAGAGCAGGAAGAACAGAAAATATTAACAATATGCAGAGAAAAATTATCCCAAAAGGCATACAGAGATATTTTTATATTGACATATGACAGGATGCGGCGGTATGAGGGCGCCTGGCATTTGGAAAGGCAGCTTATGATCCCAGGGTATATATTTCTGGAATGTGAAAACGAGGAGTTTTTGTCAGAAGAATTGGGAAAACACAGCGATACGGCTGGATATCGGAATCATTTGGTTCGTATGAGTCGGGAAGAAGAAGGATTCCTGAAAAAATTGTGCAAAGAAGGATATCATTTGACGATGTCGAAGGGGATTATCTATAAGGGAAATACACAGATAACGGAAGGACCGCTAAAAGGTTTGGAGAATCGTATTCGCAGGATTGACCGCCATAAGCGACTGGCAAAGCTTGAGATGATAAAGAAGTCAGACGAACTGAGCCGGTGTGGCCCAAAGTTGTCGGATACTCGCTATATTACGGCAGGTTTGGAGATAACGGAGAAGATAGTATGAAGCAAAGATGGCATGTGATGCGTGCGATTCCGGGGAAGGAAGCAGAAGCGGTCGCATTGATGGAAAGTAAGATTAACCGAGCATTGTGGGGAGACTTCCGGATTCTGAAAAAGCAGCAGTTATTCCGGACACAGGGAAAGTATCTGCTCAGCAGGAAAGATATGTTTCCGGGGTACATTTTTGTCTGTACTGAATTTCCGGACGAACTTAGGGATGAGTTAAGAAAAGCAAGGCAATTTCCTCAGTTGGTAGGCAGCCAGAGGAATAAACTTGTTCCGGTGGAGGAGGATGACCTACTTTTTCTGGAGAAGGTATGCGGTAAGGGATTGACGCATGATATGCGGCTGTCTACGGTGCAGGTGGACGAGGCCGGTCTGGTACGAAGCGCAGATGGTGCGCTTAAGTCATATGTGGGAAGAATTACGAGGCAGAGGCTAAGACACAGGTATGTGACGGCGGAGGTGCCCTTGTTTAACCGGCGGGAGAATGTGTTGTTTGGAATACGGATGGATGGGGATCCGGTGTGATTGGTTGGGATATAAGGAGACGAACAATGGGAAGTGACAGTAAGCGAAGAACAGTAAACTTTAGTCCGCCTGACATAAGTGAATCAGAAATCAAGGAAGTGGTAAAAGCACTTCAATCTGGGTGGATTACTACAGGACCAAGAACAAAGCTGTTGGAGAGAAGGCTTGCGGCTTATATCGAAACCGGTTGTGTAGATATAGACTGTGAAACTTCTGGAAATAAGGAAAGATACGGTAGCCGTGTTGTCTGCCTGAGTTCTGCAACGGCGGCAGAGGAGCTTAATCTGCGTATTCTCGGTATTACTTCCGGCGACGAGGTGCTTGTACCCGCGTATACCTATACAGCGACTGCTTCAGCCGCGATTCATTGTGGTGCGGCTGTAAAGTTTATTGATATTCAGAAAGACGGAGATTCTGTTACGCATATGCCGGAAATAGATTATGACAGGCTTGAGGAAGGGATTACAGAAAAGACTAAGGCGGTCATAATGGTTGATCTTGGAGGCATTGTCTGTGATTATGATAAAGTCTTTGAAATCGTAGAACGCAAAAAATCATTGTTCAAACCTGTTGAGAGCGATAAAACCCCACTGGGGGATTTATCCGCCCGTATTCAGAAATCACTTGGGCGAATTGCGGTTGTTGCGGATTGTGCTCATAGCCTTGGCGCAAGCAGAATAGTTACTCGGACCGGAAACAAAATATTAGAAAATGCGAAGCGTGAGTATTGTGGTGCAATCGCAGATTTTACAAGTTTTTCATTCCATGCTGTGAAGAATTTTACGACTGCGGAAGGCGGGGCGTCTACATGGCTTTCTGTGGATGGAATCGACGACTCGGAAATCTATCATATGTATCAGCTTTTGTCACTTCACGGTCAAAATAAAGATGCTCTGAGTAAAAATAAGTCTGGCGCATGGGAATATGACATTATTGGCCCATGGTACAAATGCAATATGACAGATATTATGGCAGGAATCGGGCTTCGCCAACTGGACCGATATCCAAGTATGCTGAATAGAAGATGGCAGATAATAAAGCGATATGACGCTGTTTGTGATGAGATGGGAATCAAGCGGCTGGTTCATCATACAGAATATATGGACAGCTCTAACCATTTATATTTAATCCGAATATCTGGAATCACTGTCAGACAACGAAACGAAATAATTGAGAAAATGGCAGAATCAGGAGTGATTGTAAATGTACATTATAAACCCCTCCCAATGATGACGGCGTATAAAGGGTATACGGAAGGAGTTGGGGAGTTTCCCAATGCATATGATTATTATCACAATTTGATTACCCTTCCGTTACATACGCTATTATCAGACGAAGATATCGAGTATATATGTGAAACACTTAGGAGTGTAGTTAAGCAATACATTGAATAAGGAGAAATGTATGAAAGTATTAATACTTGGTGTTGCATCAGTTCAGATGGACGCTGTTCTTGAATTAAAGAAAATGGGTTGTGAAACGTATACGATTGCTATGAAAAATGACGGTCCGGCGTCAGAGGCTTCGGACCATTTTGATATCATAAATATTCTCGATGAAGAAGCTCTAATTACGCACATTATTAAGAATGGAATTGATGTTGTCTACTCTACAGGCTCTGACCTTGCGATGCCGACAGCGTGCAAAGTAAGCGAGAGGCTCGGAATGCCTCATTTTGTATCGTATGAAGCAGCTTATATCTGTAATCATAAAAATGTTATGCGAAAGACTTTAACAGAAGAATGTGAGGGAAATATTCCTTATCAGGTATTGGATAAGGTTGAACAAATTAATGTAGAATATCCGGCAATCGTAAAGCCGTCGGATTCACAGGGACAAAGAGGAATTTATTTGATTCATTCGCAAGAGGAGTTTGAGTCTTGTTTTGAGGAGGCAAAACAATATTCACGCGAAGGCAAGGTGATTGTTGAAAAGTACATAGATGGACCCGAAGTATCTGTAAACGGTTATATGGTAAACGGAGTTTTGAGGCTTATGGTTGCGTCTGACCGTGATACATGGCCTCAATATACAGGTTTGATTCATCGTCATGTTGTTCCTGGCAAGAAATTCAGCAAAGAGGCTGAAAAAAAGATGGAAAGAATCATGGAAGAAGCCTGTAACCGCCTCGGAATCTTGAATGGTCCTGTGTATTTCCAAATGAAGGTGACAGGGAATCAGCCGTATATTATCGAAATGACGCCAAGACTTGATGGGTGCCATATGTGGAACCTTCTTGAACGCGCGACAGGAATCAATATGATGCAGCTTGTATTTAAGCATTTGCTGTACAATGACGTAAGCGAACTAAATATAGCGGCTGAAAAAGTCACTCCGATGGAGTTAGTATTCTGGTGTCAGGAACCAGAAACTTATATGGATAGAAGTAAGTTAGAGCTTCCCAAGGATGCAGTATATCATTTTTATTACTATAAAAATCGAGAGAAGATTCGTCCCGTGAATGGCCGTTATGAGAAAATAGGATATTATATCAGATATTTGGAAGGTTGATAATGAAAATAGTGATAACCGGCGCAACAGGTTTGGTTGGGAAAAAGGTAATCGAAAAATTAGATGAAAACGGGATGGAAGCGGTAGCCCTTACGCGCCATAGGGATTTATCCGGGCCATATATTGCCACGGACTACAGAGTTGATAGCTTGCGGGAGATTTTTTCCGAAGCAAATGCAGTGATTCATTTAGCAGCGATCCGTAAAGGAGAAAAAAACGATTATTCTTCCTATCAGAAGAATGAGAATCTTACGGAGAATGTACTTAAGGCTATGGCTAAAACTGAAAAATGTAAACACATCATATATTTGTCCTCTATCTCTGTTTATTCAGATATTCTTTTACTGCCATGGAGTGAAGCTGCGATACCGCAGCCTGAAAGCTATTACGGATTAAGTAAGTTGACATGTGAATATTTATGTGAATTATATAATAACAGCAACGGGATTCATTATACAATTTTCCGTTGTGCACATATACTTGGCATTGAGGATAAGGGATATATGCTAAGTAAATTTATGGCAAATGCTTATGGACACCTTCCATTATGTGTTCAAGGAAAAAGTATGGCGAAAAGAGAATTTATTTATGTCAAAGATGTCGCTAATGCGATAGTATGGGCTTTGAAATCTAACCGTGCAAAAGATGAGATTTTTAATCTTGGTTATGGAACTGGATATACAAACTATCAGATTGCCACGATCATTAACCGTGCATTTGGCAACGAAGGAAAGCTGGATTATTTAAGTGAGCAGGATGAAAAGATATCTTCGTCTTATATGAATGTCAATAAGATTATACAGGCTGGATTTCATCCGGAGTATACGGTTGAAGACGCCATGTTTGAGATTTATGGCGAGTATAAGGAACTGCATGATAAGAAAAGGGATGAGCGTCATGTATGAGAAATGGATAAAAAGATATTTGGATACGGCCATAGCTTTGCTTGCATTACCGTTTGTAACATTAATTATGATCCCGGTCGGGATTGCGATAAAGATAGAGGACGGGGGAGATATATTTTACCTGAGTAAAAGATATGGGATTCATATGAAGAAGTTTAAAATGATTAAATTTCGGACCATGAAAATGAATGCGCCGGATATTAGAAATCAAGATGGAAGTACCTATAATTCTGCCGATGATTCAAGATTGACAAAAGTAGGAAGCTTTTTAAGAAAAAACAGTATTGATGAGATTCCTCAGTTAATTAACGTTTTATTTGGCGATATGAGTTTGGTCGGGCCAAGACCCAGTCCCATGGGGAATGAAACAACCTATACAGATTTTGTAAAACAAAAGTTTGATGTCAGGCCTGGAATTACCGGATATAATCAGGCTTTGCTGAGAAATAGCGCAACATTGGAGGAAAGATATAAAAATGATGTCTTTTATGCCCAAAATATATCATTTATGTTTGATGTCAAAATATTATGTATGACGGTCAAAGCGGTGATCAAACATAGTAATATATATCATTAATAATCTGGGAGTATTTGAATGATTCATACGATAAAAAAATACATGAATAGTCATCCGACAGTAACAGCAAAGGAGATTATTAAAAAAATTAGATGTTTTGATGTAGTTTCATTTGATATGTTTGATACCATTATCAGGAGAAATGTACCAGAACCACATTTTGTATTTGAAATGGCTGCAAAGCAGATTGCCGCAAATATTGATATGGTATCTTTTATGGATGACAGGATAAAGGCTGCGCATAAGGCAAAAGAAGAAATAACTTTAGATGAAATATATTCTAATATGCCAGGAAAATATAAACATATGATTGAGCAGCTAAAGGCAAAAGAAATTGAGGTTGAAATAAACAGTTGTTTTCCGGATCAGACGCTATTTGAAGTTTATAATTGGTGTGTAGTAAATAAGAAGATAATAATAATTACTACAGATACATATTTGCCGGAAACAGTAATAAAAATCATACTTGAAAAATGTGGATATTGTTCATATTGCGGACTTTACATATCATGTGAACTGAGCAAAACAAAAAGAACTGGTTCGTTGTATCATTATATTAAATCTATATATCCCCAAAAAAGAATCATACATATTGGAGATAATATCCGTTCAGATTTTTTGAACGCCAAAAAATATAAAATTGCCAGTATGCAAGTGGCAAAATATCCCTTAAGAGCGAAATTTTTTGATTTCAGAAATGTATCAAAGCAAGATTATAGCCAGTATTCCAATCTGTGTAAAATAATCAATTACGCATTAAAACCAGGCAAGAGTTTCTATTATCATTACGGTTTTGAGTGTTTAGGGCCATTGTTGTGCGGATTTTGCAAAAATCTTGATAAGAGAGCAAGGAAACAGAATATTAAAAAAATCTTTTTTTTGTCGCGAGACGGATATTTGATGAAGCAGGTATTTGATATTCTATATGAAAATACTGATAGACAAACAGAATATCTTTACATATCGCGCAAATCTATCCAACAGCCTTTATTATCTCGATATGAAAGCCTTGAAAAATATTTTTTATTAAATGGTACAAAAAAGAAGTGGAATTATGAGATGTTCTGCAATCGTTTAGGTATTATTTCGGAAGATAAATTAAAAGTATGGGAAGAATGTGGATTAGAGAGAACTTGGCGGTTTAAAGCGGAGGATATAGAAGGAAACAAGAAAATAAACCGTTTTTTTAATCACTTTAAAGAACAATGTATACAGAAATCAAGAGAGTCTGCCGTTTTAGTAAAGAAATATTTGCAGCAAAATGGATTCTGCGGGAACATTGCTGTCGTAGATACCGGAGGATACGGCACCACACAAAAATGTATGGAGTGTTTCTGTAAAATGTATGAGATAGAAGCCTGTATTACTGGATTTTATTTATGGCTATATGATAATCCAGGACTGAGAGCAGAGGTTTACCCGTTTCGTGCTTCTACTTCTTATGGAGGAGAAACTTTAATTACAGAATTGCCGTTGACGCCCAAAGAAGGGACAACGGAAGGATATGGTATTGCCGAGGAAGGGGAGATTCTTCCGATTCTTGCTGATTATGAATATATATCTACGCCGCAGATGCAGAGTGTGATTGATGAGATTCAAGAAGGCGTACAAGATTTTGCCAAAACAATAAAAGATTCCATAGACGTGATTTCAATGCCGGCAAAAGTGACATATGCAAATATAAGGAGAGTCTCCAGATATCCGTCTCTATTCGAGAGTAGAATGTTTGGTGAGCTTATGTTTAGCAGCGACCACTATAAAACATATTTGGCAAAACCGAAAAAAATCTCTCATTATATGATACATCCGAAAGAATTATATAGGGATTTTGCTAATGCAAGTTGGAAAATTGCATTTTTAAAACGGTTATTTAAAGTTCCGATTTCTTATTATTTTGTAATAAAGACGATTCGGAAATTTACAGATAAGAAAAATATGAATTAGTATGGAGATAGAAATGATATCAGTTATTATTCCAACTTACAATCGGGAAAAAACGATTTTGGGTTCTGTTAAAAGTGTTTTGGAGCAGACATGGAAGGATTTAGAATTGATTGTGGTTGACGATGCTTCGTCTGACAATACAGAAAGAATGATACAGAACATAGATGACCTGCGAGTAAAATATATCAGACAACCTCACAATCAGGGGGCGTGCGCCGCCAGAAACAGAGGCATTGAGGCTGCGCAGGGAGAATACATTGCTTTTCAGGACAGTGATGATATATGGCATAAGGATAAACTGGAAAAGCAGATAAACTTTTTGAAATTAAAGTCCGCGGATATGGTGTACTGCGGAATGAATAGATATATGAATGGAAGGAAAAAGTATTTTCCAAGTGATCAAAAAAAGGAGGAAAAGCTGACAGTTGAGAAGCTGTTAAAAAAGAACAAGATTAGTACCCAAACAATCTTGTTAAAACAATCGGCGGCAAAGTCTGTTATGTTTGATCCAAAGCTCAAAAGATTGCAGGATTGGGACTTTGCATTAAGAGTTTTGACAGCAGATTATCATATTGAATATCTTGGGGAAGCGTTGGTTGACGTAAGAGTACAGGGGGATAGTATCACATCAACAGTGCCGTCTGAGAAAGCTTATCTTCAATTTGCCCGAAAACATTATGATTTATATCAAAAATATCCGAAATCGCTAGGCGGTTTGTATGCTACTTTGGCTTATAGCGTAAAGGACGGTAATAGAAAATCTGCTCAAGAATATCTTCTTAAGAGCCTTAAGAAAAAATTTGATATAAAAACATTAGCGAAATTAATATTTAATGTGCTTAGAATATGGTAATGAAAAGATTATTATGAAAAAGAGGTTATGTTTAGATGCTGATTTTTTTGTCGTCTTTTGCATATTTTTGCATAGCGGTTATGGGATATTATCAAAGAGACAGATTTCTTATGAATCCGATTACCGTAATGTTTGGAATTTGGGCGGTGCTGATTCCTCTTTCATCGATAAATGCATATGAGGTTCCGCCGCCAAGCGATAAATGTTTAATGATTATTTTTGTAGGATTAATGGGTTATCTTCTGGGAAATGTGTTTTCTAACAGTAAGTGTTCGTTTGCGGTTAATGGACATGTAATGAACCAGCCGGAAACAGAATATGGATTTAACTATAAAATATTATATATTTTATATATCATTTCCTTTATATATTTATTGTCTTCGGCATATGTGGCCGTTACCCTAATGATGAAAGGCTACGGACTGGATTACATAAGAGAGCTGGTAACTGCTGAGGGGACGAATGAAATTCGCTCATCCTATCTTTCTATTTTAATAAAAAATTTTATAGCTACTCCGACTGTGTATCTGGCTCTTGCTATATTGCCGATTGATTTAATTATGGGGAAAAGGGATAAAGCGCTCCTTTTTCTTACGATTATTATGACTGTTTGTTGGGTAATCAGCAGCGGAGGCAGATCCGTAATACTCTGGATGGTCCTATACTTTTTTGTTTTTTATCTTTTTGCAAAATCAAAATCTTTTCGGATAAAGGTAAGCAAACGGATTAAGAGACTGGCAATCATTGGGGGAGTACTGTTATTACTTTTGCTTTTGTATACTACATATGCAAGAAAGGGATTTAATGTTGATTTAGTAAGACAGTTGTTTATCTACTATATTGCGCCGGTAAAGCATTTTGATAAATATATTGAGCTTGTTGATAACCGCTATGGCGATTTTTATGGTTATGGCGGCGCTTCTTTCTATGGATTTATATACCCTGTATTATTTATTGGGCGAGTATTAAGTGGAAGGGGCGAATATTCAGATTTTTGGGTCACTGTTCGTGAACTGTCATTTAATAAGCTGGAGCACACAACCTGGTTAGGAGGAAATATCCACATGAATGCCTTTGTGACAATCTTTTACCAGCCTTATATAGACGGGCGGTTTGTTGGTGTTTTTGTGTTGTGTATGCTTTTTGGATGGATGTGTGGATATACCTATAAAAGAGCTTATATCTATAGAAATATTAAGTATATTTTGTTATACCTTTTGTTTATACAGAAGATTGCCGATTCGATGGTCAGATTTTATTTCACACAGCCGGCTCAGGCAATCTGCTTGATATTTGCCTTATTTGCTGTAGTAAAAAAGGAGAGGGTACGAAATGATATTTAAAATTCGAGTAAAGATAGTACACATATTTTTTTCTCTGCTGACTTTAATCTCACCTACGTTAAATAGTAAATTTATTTATTGGAGGACTTTTCATAGAAAACTCAACTTAGAAAACCCAGTTACGTTTAATGAAAAACTTATGTGGTTGAAATTGAATAAATATATGAAAGATCCTCTTGTAATCCAATGTGCAGATAAGTATGGGGTAAGAGCATATGTGGAGGGATGTGGAGGTAAAGAGATATTAAACGAGTTGATAGGTGTTTTTGATTCGGTTGATGACATAAACTGGGATTCTTTACCGAACCAATTTGTATTAAAATGGAATTTTGGCGCGGGAATGAATGTTATCTGTACAGATAAACAATCCATGGATAAAGAAGAAGTTTTCCGTCAACTTAGAAGGTGGGGAAAATCTAAATATTGGTTGATTTATTCAGAGATGCATTATAAATATATTGAGAGAAAAATTATCTGCGAGCATTTGCTTGCTTCGGAGGAATGATTATGAAAATGTTGACAAGTAATACATGGAAAGCCCCTAAAGATTATAAGGTATATTGTTTTGGCGGGATTGCAAAGTATGTTATGGTGTGTATTGGCAGAGGTCATGGGACAAACGGCAGGGCAAAGTATTACTTTTTTGATGAGAATTGGAAACTGGCAAGAATTGATCGAGACAGTTTTGAAGCGCCGAAGAATTTTTCCGTTGAAAAACCGGTAGTTTATGACAAAATGATTCAATATGCCGAGAAATTGGCAAAGCCGTTCCCATTTGTGAGAGTAGATTTTTTTGTCAGTGAAAACAAGCTGTATTTTGGTGAATTAACCTTTACACCTGATCGCAATTTAGACACTGATATATTTCCGGAAACAGATAAGATGTTTGGAGATTTGATTTTGTTAAAGAGGTAACAGTGTTGAGTGGAAGCAGACAGTCATTAGCAAAAAATTTTTTATATCAGTTTATCTACCAAGGACTTATATTCATCATTCCGCTGATTGTATCGCCTTACTTAACCAGAGTAATCGGCAAAATGGGGCTAGGTATATACACATATGTCAATTCGATTGCATACTATTTCATAATATTAGCAAATCTTGGAATATCGAGACACGGACAGAGAATCATTTCACAAAAATCCGGAAAAGAGGAAGAACTTAGAAAAGCATTTTGGAGTCTGCTTTTTTTGCATTTTCTTATTTCTTTGCTGTCGTTGGCGGCATATTTTGTGTTCATATGTATATGTGTTAAGGAGAACAAGGATATCTATATCATCGAGGGAATCTATGTTGCTTCGGCCATGTTTGATATAACCTGGTTCTTTTGGGGAATGGAAAATTTTAAGAGCGTTGCGATAAAAAATACGGTCATTAAAATGATGGAATGTATTCTTATTTTTTCATGTGTCCATTCCAGTATGGATTTATGGAAGTATGCGTTAATCAGCGCCTCAAGTATTTTTGTTGGCCAGGTAGTGATGATTCCTCAAGCCTGTTCCATTGCCCGTCCCATTAGATTTTCCAGGACTGATTTTATCCAACATATGAAGCCTTTGCTTATGTTTTCTATTTCCGTCATTGCAGTATCAATGTATACAATATTTGATAAGGTATTGCTTGGCTTCATGATGACAAAGGATAATGTGGCATTATACGAATATTCTAATAAAATAATAAATATTCCTAAAGTGGTTCTTTCGGTGATTGGTACCGTAATGTTTCCAAAAGCATGTAAAATGGCTGAATTGAAGGAAGTAAAGATGCAGAAAAAATACATTGATTTATCTTTTATTATTACAGCTTTTTTGGGTATGGCGTCAATTTTTGGATTGCTTGCAATAGCAGATGAATTTGTAGTTATTTATTATGGCGAACAGTTTGCGGATTGCGGAGCGCTTATAAAGATATTCTCGCCTTTGATTTTTATCATAGGCGCCGGCGATATCATAAGAACACAATATTTGATTCCTAATAAGATGGATAAAGAATTCAATTTTTGTATTTTGATAAATGCAGTCATTAACATTGTACTCAGCATATCTTTGATACCAATATGGGGAATCTATGGCGCGGTAATAGGAACAATTTCTGCAGAATTATTTGGATTTATTTATCAGATAAAATTGAGTAAAAATTTTATTATGTACAGAAAAATTGTAAAATTATGCTTCCCCTTTTTGATGCTTGGAGGAATCATGTATATGGTTATGGTTTCATTATCTGGGATTCTCCAAAAGACGGTGACAGGAATGATGATTAAAATTGCTGTTGGACTATGCGTCTATTTAGTGGGAACCATACTTTTCTTTTTGAGAAACCGATCGGAGGACAGAATATGAAGGAAAGGATTAGAGAGCTTGATTTTATCAGAGCAGTATGTACTTTAGGGATTATTATCAATCATTTTACAATATCAATAGAGAATAGCCATTTACAGAGATTATTCTATACCTATCCAAGTGGGTGTGGAAGTGTTGGATATACTTTGGTTACAGTTTTCTTTATTTTGTCGGGGGGGGGGGGTTATACTATAACTACAATTCAATTCATTCAATTAAAACGTTTTATTCAAAACGTTGGAAATCAATTTTCCCGTCATATTATATTGCTTATATATTTGCGATATGCGGATATGCGCTATTTAGGAAAAGTTTCTTTGAAGGAAAGAAATTATATCAATTAATTTACACTGTTATAGGAATGGACGGATATATAAGTAAACAAGTAGATACATGGTATACGATAGGCGAATGGTTTATCGGTGCAATCCTGATTTGTTACATAGCGTATCCATATTTGTTGCATTTTATAAAAACAAGTGAAGCTGCGGTTGTCGCTGTTTCAATGAGCTTTTTTCTCATTTTCCTGGATTGGAGAATGCTGAATCAGAATTCCTTTAGAAATATTTTTTCATGTCTGGTTAGTTTTATTTTAGGTATGATGTTTATAAAGTACAAATTATACAGTGATAAACATCTTAGATATGTTTCAGGCGTGTTGATAATAATATTTATATTGTTCCCTATAAATATAAATGAAAATTTACTTAGTCATGCTGTGGGTGTCCTTTTATTTTTTGCTCTATTTGAAGTTGGCGTCTCGACAATGAAAACAAGAGTTTCCGGTTTTATTTATAGGATTTCTGCAATGTCATATGAGATGTTTTTAATACATCATGTTATTATTTTGACGGTGGTTAGGATTTATAAGCCGGCTAATATAGTGAGTTCTGTCATTCTTTTTATAGTAGTTGTTTTAATCACATATTTGGGAGCAAGGTTCATTAAAGAGGTGAAAAATATTAATCACCTTCTGCACAGTCAAAAATCAATATAAGTGTTACCAAATAAAAAATAATGAAATACCATCCTTTCCGGAGATGCGTGAAAATAGCATACAGGGTAGGATGGTTCTTTGCTATTATGATAAAATATTTTGATTTCACACATTTTCCATATTTACCTGCTATACTAATACTATTCTCACACGGAGGTTACATCATATGGATAGAATCAAAATATTAGTCGTTGACGACGAAAGCAGGATGCGCAAGCTGGTACGTGATTTCCTGGAAAGGGAAGGCTTTTGCGTATTGGAAGCCTCAGACGGCGCCAGGGCAATGGAGATATTTTACCAGGACAAAGACATTGCCCTCCTAATCTTAGACGTAATGATGCCCAACATGGACGGATGGCAGGTATGCCGCGAGGTGCGCCAGACCTCCAAGGTGCCGATTATCATGCTGACTGCACGCTCAGAGGAACGGGACGAGCTGCAAGGCTTTGAGCTTGGCGTGGACGAATACATTTCAAAGCCCTTCAGCCCGAAGATTCTGGTAGCCAGGGTCACGGCCATCTTAAGGCGCGTCAACGCCCTTGACGCCGGACAGACGATTGATGCCGGCGGAATCAGTATTGACAAGGCTGCCCATCAGGTGAAGATTGACAATAAAGAAATCGAGCTAAGCTACAAGGAATTCGAGCTTCTTTCCTATTTTGTTGAGAATCAGGGAATTGCCCTTTCCAGAGAAAAGATTCTGAACAATGTGTGGAACTATGATTATTTCGGAGACGCAAGAACCATTGACACACACGTAAAAAAATTAAGAAGCAAGCTTGGCGGAAAGGGCAATTACATTAAGACGATTTGGGGAATGGGTTATAAGTTCGAGGTGGAATAATGATGAAGCATTCGATTAAGCGGCAGATGATTACCGTCTTTCTCGGCCTTTTGGTGAGCTTTGTGGCGGCGCTTTTCCTTATTAATCTCTGGCTTCTTGAGCCTTATTACATTGGGAATAAAAAGACACAGTTTATTGATATGTATGGGGAATTGAACCAGGCAATAAAGGACGGAATATTAAAGGACGGTATGCTGACGGACGAGGAGGCGGCGGGGAGGCTGGCATTTCATGCGGAGAAGAACAACATCTCATTTCTGGTAGCGGACGGCAGAGGCGGGTATCTCACCAATGTGCATGATAAGGAGCAGCTTAAGAACCAACTCCTGGGTTATCTTTTAAACCAGGCCCAGAAGGACAGTAAGATTTTGGAGGATACGGAGGAATACCAGATTAACCAGTCCTGGAATCCCTGGAATCAGACGGAATATATTGAGATGTGGGGAGAGCTTGAGGACGGAAGCCAGTTCTTGCTCAGAAGCCCCCTTGAGGGGATTAAAGAGAGCGCGAAGATTTCCAACCGTTTTCTCCTTTCCATTGGAAGTATTCTGATTCTGCTGACGGTTGCTTCTGCATGGTATTTTTCCAGGCGGCTTACGACTCCTATATTAGAGCTTGCCGCGCTGTCAGACCAGATGGCGGACTTGGATTTTAATGCGAAATATACTAGCGGCGGCAGCAATGAGATTGGAGAACTGGGGGCGAATTTTAACCGGATGTCGGAAAAGCTTGAGAGTACCATTTCTGAGTTAAAAAGCGCCAACAATCGGTTAAAGGAGGATATTGAGCAGAAGGAACAGTTGGAGAAGATGCGCAATGAATTTCTGGGAAATGTTTCCCATGAGCTTAAGACTCCCATTGCTTTGATTCAAGGGTATGCAGAGGGGCTTAAGGAGGGCATAAGCGACGATGCCCAGAGCCGAGAGTTTTACTGTGACGTTATCATGGACGAGGCAGCGAAGATGAACCAGATGGTGAAGAACCTGCTTGCGCTGAACCAGTTGGAGTTCGGGGATGAGGATATTGTGTTTGAACGGTTTGATTTGACGGCGCTTGTAAACGGAGTCCTGCAGAGTATGGAGATTCTGTCTGAACAGGAGGGAATCCACGTCATATTCCGGCAGGAGGAGTCAGTCTATGTATGGGCGGATGAGTTTAAGGTAGAGCAGGTGGTCCGCAATTACGTAAGCAATGCATTTCACCATGCAGGCAGGGAAAAGGTGGTAGAGATTAAGCTTCAGATAGAAGATGGAAAAGCAAGGCTGACGGTGTTTAATACAGGGACGCCGATTGCAAAGGAGGATATAGAGCATATCTGGGAGAAATTTTATAAGGCGGACAAGGCTCACAGCCGCGAGTACGGGGGAAACGGAATCGGTCTGTCCATTGTGAAGGCAATCATGGAGTCATTTCATCAGAAATATGGTGTAAATAATTATGACAATGGTGTTGAATTCTGGTTTGAACTTGATGTACAATAATCATATATGGCAATGAATATACTTAGGAAGGATGGTTTGTGAGATTGATAGCGATACTAGATTACGATGCCGGCAATATTAAGAGCGTAGAGAAGGCGATGCAGCTATTGGGGCAGGAGGTAGCGATTACGAGGGATAAAGAGACGATTCTTTCTGCCCAAAAGGTCATTCTCCCAGGGGTAGGTTCTTTTGGAGATGCCATGGGGAAGCTGCGTCAGTATGGACTTTGTGATGTTATACATGAGGTGGTGGATAAGGGAACGCCATTTCTTGGCATCTGCTTAGGACTTCAGTTATTATTTGAGCGAAGCGACGAGGCGCCGGACGTAGAAGGACTTGGAGTATTGAAGGGCGAGATTCTGCGTATTCCGGAAAGCCAGGGACTTAAGATTCCCCATATGGGGTGGAATTCACTGGAATTTCGGAATGATGGAAGGCTGTTTCGGAAGCTTCCAAAGGAGGCTTATGTATATTTTGTTCACTCCTATTATCTGAAAGCGGCAGACGAGAATATCGTGACAGCGGTTACGGAGTACGGCACACAGATTGACGCTTCCGTGGAGTGCAATAATGTGTTTGCCTGCCAGTTCCATCCGGAAAAGAGCAGCGACGTGGGAATTCAGATACTCAGGAATTTTATATCCATATAGTTGGTAAACGGAGGAAAAGTTATGCATACAAAGAGAATTATTCCTTGTCTGGACGTAAATAATGGACGGGTGGTCAAAGGGGTGAACTTCGTAGACTTGAAGGACGCGGGAGATCCGGTGGAGATTGGGAGGGCATATGACAAGGCAGGCGCCGACGAGCTTGTGTTTCTTGATATTACCGCGTCCTCCGACGCGCGGGGGACGGTAGTGGACATGGTGCGCAAGGTGGCGGAGACGGTGTTCATTCCCTTCACGGTAGGCGGGGGAATCCGGACTGTGGACGACTTTAAGGCTCTGTTGAGAGAAGGAGCGGACAAGATTTCCATCAATTCCTCTGCAATCAATACGCCGGAGTTAATCAGCAATGCGGCGGACAAGTTCGGCAGCCAGTGCGTGGTGGTGGCTATTGACGCGAAGCGTCGGGCGGACGGCAGCGGCTTTAACATTTACAAGAACGGCGGGCGCATTGACGTGGGTATCGACGCATTAGAGTGGGCGGTGAAGGTGGAGAGGTTAGGCGCCGGAGAGATTCTTCTCACCAGTATGGACTGCGACGGGACAAAGGCGGGATATGATTTAGAGCTTACACGGGCGATTGCGGAGGCAGTATCCATTCCTGTGATTGCGTCGGGCGGCGCGGGGAAGCTTGAGCATTTTTATGAAGCGCTGACTAAAGGAAGGGCAGATGCGGCATTGGCGGCGTCGCTGTTTCATTATAAGGAGTTGGAGATACGGGAAGTGAAGGAGTATCTGCGGGAGAAGGACGTCGCAGTACGCCTGTAACGGATTTACCATAAAGATAAGAATGAGGTAGGAAAGCTATGGCAGCAATCGATAATGACTGGCTGGAAGCGCTGAAAGACGAGTTTCGCAAGCCTTACTATAAACAATTATTTGAAACCATAAACAATGAGTACAAGACAAGATTAGTCTTTCCGCCGGCGGATGATATTTTCAATGCATTTCATCTGACTCCGCTACATAAAGTAAAGGTGGTTATCTTAGGGCAGGACCCTTATCATAACCACGGGCAGGCTCATGGCTTATGCTTTTCTGTGCAGAAGGGGGTGACGGTTCCGCCGTCCCTTGTAAACATTTACCAGGAATTGCAGGATGATTTAGGGTGTACGATACCAAACCACGGATGTCTGACGAAGTGGGCTAAGCAGGGCGTCTTGATGCTGAATACGGTGCTTACGGTGCGGGCGCATCAGGCCAACTCCCATCAGGGGCTTGGATGGGAAGAATTCACGGACGCAGCGATTAAGGCATGTAACAGCCAGGACCGTCCGATTGTGTTTATTCTCTGGGGAGCGCCGGCACAGCGAAAAGCGAAGATGCTGACGAACCCCAAGCATCTGGTTTTGAAGGCTTCCCATCCAAGTCCCTTTTCGGCTAACAGGGGATTCTTTGGAAGCAGGCCCTTCAGCCAGACAAATGAATTTCTGAAAGCCCACGGAGTAGAGCCAGTGGACTGGCAGATTGAGTAGGAGAAGGGCGAGGAGGCAATACCTTATTAGTAGGAGGGCAAATAATGGGGAAACAGTATGATTTAATCATTATCGGCGCCGGTCCGGGCGGATACGTGGCGGCGAAGAAGGCGGCAAAATTGGGGATGTCGGTTGTCATCATTGATAAGGGGGAGGTGGGAGGCACCTGTATTAACCGTGGGTGCATTCCTACGAAGGCGTTGATTCACACGGCCACACTGTACCGCGATATGGTGGAGTGCGGGAAATTTGGACTATTTGCGGAGAAGGTGGGCTTCGACCTGCGGAAGATTTACGAATATAAGGACTTGTCTATCGCAAAGATGCGATGCGAGCTTGAACGGGAGTTTTCTGAGCTTGGGATAACGTCTGTAAAGGGAACGGCGACGGTTCAGAGTGACAGGAGAGTGCGGGTGGCGCTGCCGGACGGCGGGACGGAATATTTTTCGGGAAAATACACCCTGATTGCCACAGGGGCAAAGGCGCGGATGGTAGACATTCCGGGGATGGACCTGCCTGGGGTAATGACCAGCGAGGAATTGCTGACGGCAGAGAGAAGCAGGTATCGCAGCCTGTTGATTCTTGGCGGCGGTGTGATTGGAATTGAGCTGGCGACGGTATTCAATGCCCTTGGCGGGGAGGTAACCATCGTGGAGGTGTCTGACCGCCTGCTTCCTAATATGGACAGAGAATTTTCAGACACGTTGGAGGAAATCCTGGCGAACAGAGGGATTGGCATCCATAAAGAGAGTATCCTGGAGGAGGTGTCGAAAAAGGGAAACGGCTTAAGCTGCCGTTATGTGTGCCATGGAAAGAACCAGGAGGCCCAGGTGGACGCTGTGCTGGTGTCCGTGGGAAGAACGGCAAATACGGAAGGGCTGTTTGACGCGGATGTACCGATTCGGATGGAAAACGGACGGATTGTTGTTGATGATTTCTTTGAGACAAATATTTCCGGCGTTTATGCGGTAGGCGATGTCATAGGCGGAATTCAGCTTGCCCATGTAGCTTCTGCCCAGGCGACTTATGTGGTGGAACGTATGAATGATGTTCCTCCTTCCGTTATTGTTGAAATGGTGCCGAGCTGTCTGTTTGTGCCTATTTCTATTGTGCCGAGCTGTCTGTATACAGATCCGGAGATTGCGTCAGTGGGGCTTACGGAGGAGGAAGCGAGGAAGAAGGGTGTTCCGATTCGATGCGGCAGGTATGTGATGGATGTGAACGGCCAGTCCATCATATCGAAGGAGGAACGGGGAGTCATCAAGATTTTATTTGCGGCTGACAGTGATGTGATCCTGGGTGCCCAGTTGATGTGCCCCCGTGCTACGGATATGATTGGGGAATTGGCGACGGCCATTGCCAACGGGCTGACCTCGGCTCAGTTGATGTACGCCATGCGCGCTCATCCCACCTACAATGAGGCGATTTCCTGTGCGGTGGAGAACAGCAGGTAAAGAATGAGGTGATTCCCTGCGTGGTGGAGAACGGCAGGCAGAGTGAGCAGTTGGAGGAAAAGATGGAAGAAAACAGGATAGATAAACAGTTTGATTTTTTTCGGGAGATTGATAAGGAGAAATTCATTGGAAGGCAGACGTATCTGACCGATGGCGTAAGAAAGGAGAACGATGCTGAGCATGCGTGGCATATGGCTATCATGACAATCCTTTTGAGCGAGTATTCCAATGAAAAGATTGATGTGCTGAAAACAGTGACTATGCTTTTGATTCACGATTTGGTTGAGATTGATGCCGGTGATACCTATGCTTATGACGAAGAAGGTAAAAAGACCAAGCGGGTGCGGGAGGTTGCGGCGGCAGACCGGATCTTTGGGTTGCTTCC
The DNA here is from genome assembly GCA_910584575.1 of uncultured Dorea sp. Taxonomy (GTDB): domain Bacteria; phylum Bacillota; class Clostridia; order Lachnospirales; family Lachnospiraceae; genus Sporofaciens. Next base: position 8,287 of record CAJUBG010000004.1, on the reverse strand, counting down.
GGAGGATCAGGGAAAGAAGCTGAGGGAATTATGGGATGAGTTCGAGGCAGGAGAGACTGCGGAGGCGAAGTTTGCCCACGGGATGGACCATATCCAGCCGTTGATGCTGAATGCGGCGACGGACGGCAAGAGCTGGATGGAGCATGGGATTCGCCTGAGCCAGGTTTTGGCACGCAATCAGAATACGGCAGAAGGCTCTGAGACTCTGTGGGAGTATGCGTATCAGAGATTTATTTCCCCAAATTTGGAGAAGGGGAGGCTTATTAAGGATTAAATGAAATGATATGCAAAGATTTGTCATGCCTTTTTGATTAGGAAAGGCATGGCATTATTATATCCCACAAAAGGAATGAAAAGGAAGATACGATGCTTAAGATTGCAATCTGTGACGATGAAAAGTATTATAGAAGCCGAGTCCACGCCCTGGTACAAGAGTATCTAAAGGCTCATAGACTTGGCGCCTCCATCAATCTATTTTCCTCCGGAAAAGATTTCCTCTCAGAGAGGGACAATCTGGTGAAATACGACATAGTGTTTCTTGATATCAACATGGAGGAGGTAGACGGAATCCAGACTGCTCAAAAGATGCGCAGTTACCAGTCAGGAACCTGTATCGTACTTGTGACCGCATTTATTAATTATGCGTTGGAGGGATATAAGGTAGGCGCAGTCCGCTATATTATGAAGGACGCTCTTGACGTGCAGATGCCAGAGTGTATGGATGCAATTCTAAAGAAAATGCAGCTTCAGAAGGTTACATTTTCCTTTTTGGAAGGTGAGAAAACTTTGTATACAGACAATCTTATCTACATAGAAAGCAGAAAGCATAAATGTATTTTTTTCTATATGGAGAAGGAGATGACAACATACCAGATGTATGGGAAGCTTGATGAGATGGAAGAAGAATTGTCAAGTTATGGGTTTCTTAGGATACATAAAAGTTTTCTTGTAAACCTGAAGCATGTCAAAAGAATCAGCAATTACCAGGCGGTGCTGGACTGCGGGGAAGTGCTTTCGGTACCTCGTCTTAAGTTTGCAAAAGTCAGGGAGGCATTTGTGGAGTATAAAGGAGTGATGTAGATGGAAATGCTCATGAAAAGTCTGACGCTTAGCCTGATGGCAGGAATTAGCTGTAATATATTCTTCGGAACATTGCTGCCTTTAAAGCCCCAAAGAAAGGCTTCCTCGGTATCCTTGGCTGTGACGCAGGCTTGGCCGTCCTTGGTGTTTACAGTCGGATTTCTGGTGATTGCGTTTTCGGAAGCGCCCGGTTACCTGCTTCAGCCTATCAGGGTGATGGTAGTTCTCTGTGCGATTATTCAGATTTTTTATCAGGCAGGAATCGGGAAGACCATTTTTCTCACCGCTGTTTGGTGCGCAATCTATTGGGGATTGAATCTGTTGGCTTTGTCCATAGCCTATGCATTGCCCTGGCAGTATGGAGGAGGACAAGGAGTGTCTGAATGGTTCTGTAATATTTTCCTTCTTTGTTTTTCCCTGTTTTTCCGCCGTCAATATAGGGGAAGGGATAAGGGGTGGGAAGGGACGGGATGGAGGCGTTTTGCATGGCTTCCGGCGCTGAGCCTGGTTGTGACGACGCTGTCAAGCATTACGGTGTGGTATACGGATTCACTGGATAAAACTGGGGTTTTGGTATTTGCAGCCGGGTACAGTGTGATAAACCTATTGATTTTCTATTTTATCGGCAATATACTAAAGAAGGATGAAAAGCTTCGGAATATGGAGCTTACGCAGCTAAGACTTCAAAACCAGATGGAATTGATTGAGAATATACAGGAAAATGATATGCGCTATCGCCAGTTCCTTCATGATTACAAGAACCAGTTGGGATGTATCCAGGGGATGTTAAAGGCGGGGCAGACAGAGGAGGCGTTTTTCTATATCGAAGAACTGAACGGGAGTATCAGGAAGGGTGAGGATCATGTGGATACCAATCATCCCGTGGTGAACACTGTGCTGAACCAGAAGTACCTGCGCGCACAGGAGAAGGGAATCGCGCTTGTAATGGAAGTCAATGACCTGTCAAAGCTTCTCATGAGCAGGGAGGATATTGTGACGCTTCTGGTAAATCTGCTGGATAATGCAATCGAAGCCTGTGAGAAGCTTAAGGAGAGCAAGGTGATACAATTTAAAATGATACTTGAGGAGGGAGAGCTGACAATTTCGGTGCGTAATCCGGTTAAAACTCCGGTTAAGGTAAAGGGGAAAAGAATTCCAACGACAAAAAAGGAAAAAAACGGTCATGGACTGGGAATTTTAAATATCAATAAGGTAATCGAAAAGAACCAGGGGACGAGTATCCTAAAATGTCAGGATGGATGGTTCTATTTTTCTGCCGTAATTTCGGGTATGTGATATGTTAAAATAATTTTTTGAAAGTGAGGACAAGCTATGAGATTCAGGGAGTTAGGAAAGACAGGGTTAAAGGTAAGCGAAATCGGACTTGGCGGAGAATGGCTGGAACGCCACAATACGGAGGAGGTGAAGGCGGTTGTTGACGCCTGTGAAAAGGAGGGCATCAATATTCTGGACTGCTGGATGTCCGAGCCGAACGTCAGGTCCAATATCGGGCTGGCTCTTAAGGGGCGGCGAAAGAAGTGGATGATACAGGGGCATATCGGATCAATCTGGGAGAACGGCCAGTATGTCCGGTCAAGAGAGCTTGAGAAGGTAAGGCCGGCCTTTGAGGATTTGCTGGCACGGCTTCAGACTGACTACATAGACCTGGGGATGATTCATTTCATCGATACTAAAGAAGAATTTGACAGGGTGATAAACGGAGAATTTATGGAATATGTAAGGCAGTTAAAACATGAGGGTAAGATTCGCCACATTGGTATGAGTACCCACAATCCGGAGACTGCAAGGATGGCGGCCAAGCAGGGAGAAATAGAAATGCTTCTGTTCAGCATCAACCCTGCATTTGATATGATGCCGCCTGTGACAGACTTAGAGGAATATTTCGCGGAGGCATACGATGAGAAGCTTAGAGGAATCGCGCCTGAACGGGAGGAATTGTATAAGCTGTGCGAGCAGAACCAGGTGGGGATTACGGTTATGAAGGGATATGCGGGAGGACGTTTGTTTCATGCTCAGACTTCGCCCTTTGGGGTTGCCTTAACGCCTGTCCAGTGCCTTCACTATGCACTGACCCGTCCGGCGGTGGCTTCTGTGATGGTCGGGTTTGACAATCCGCAGCATGTGGCGGAGGCCGTAGCATATGAGAGTGCGTCAGAATTGGAGAAAGACTATGCCAGTGTACTGGCGGCAGCGCCAAGCCATGCATTTTCTACGGGACAATGTACCTATTGCGGACATTGCGCGCCGTGTCCAAGTAAGATTGATATTGCCATGGTGAATAAATTATATGATCTTGCCGTAATGCAAGAGGAGGTTCCTCCAACAGTGCGCGCGCATTACGGACAGCTTGGCGCAGATGCCTCCGACTGTATCGGCTGCAAAGGCTGTGAGAGCAGATGTCCGTTCCAGGTTCCAATCACAGAGAGAATGAAGAAAACAAAAGAACTATTTTCATAGGCGTCTTTTTGTGCCGTACAACCGCCTATTCGTGTTCTGTGGGTTGCCATGTCTGCCAGGAAAGAATAAGATGCAGATAGAACACGCGAAAAAGGAGGAGAAGACGCATGAGAATGTTCAATAGCAAGAAGGGAATCGCCCTATTCCTGGCTGGCGCAGTCCTTTTTACTGCCTGTGGAGGAAGGACGAGGAATATGGAAACAGATACCCCAAAGGAGACGGCAGAGCAGGTGATGAACGCCATTAAGGAGTTAGACTTAAAGACCTTCAATGCATATACGGATAACTATGAGGGAGTCTGTTGGAGTTTTTTTGGATTTCCGGTTGAAAAGGAATATAAGGTTTTTCAAGAGCTGCTTAAGCCTCATATTTATGAGAATAAATGGTACAAAGAAAAACACAGATTTGCAGAAAAGGTCGTAGAAAACTTAACCTGGGAGATTGGCGAGGTTCAAGAGGAAAAGGGCGGTAAGAAAGCAAGTATTGAGCTGACGCTTACGAATAAGGATATGGCGGAGGCGATGGAGAACTATACGATGTGGGTCGTGGAGGATGCCGTGAGGGATGCGGGAATTGGAGCCGTTTCAATCGTTAAAAATATATCGTTGACTGTGAATGAGTGTGACGACGACTTGATACGGTTCATAGACGAGACAGAGCATAAGTGGACAGAGGAGGTGACCGTTACGGCGGTCAAAGACGAGGGTGTGTGGAAGCTTAAGCTTACGGAGGAATTCATCAATGCGTTTATGGGAAATATAGATTCACAGGAGTATGAAGGCAGCTTGGATCAGCGTATAGACGAGTATATAGATATGCTTATGGAAGAAATAGTGGAATAAACTTTTAAAAAGTAGGCTTAAGGAAAATGAGGCGTCCCAAGCATTTTCCTTAAGTCTACTTTTGTTATATAGCACGCTATCTAAAATTGCCAAGTAGCAGGCGAAGCAGATGGCAGAAAAATAACTAGTGTTGTTAAAAAATATATGGATAAAAATAAATAGCTTGCTATATTTTCTGCCATACATTTCAGAAAAATTTCTATATAGAAATCGTTTTATGTGTTATGATTTTCGGAGAAATCGTATATATAATAGCATAAATGAAGGAGAAATAAATATAAAATGGAAATGATTACATATGAATGGATACGCTCTCGCCGCAGGACGATTGCAGTTCAGATTAAGGAGGGCGGACGTGTGGTGGTGCGTACCCCTTACTCTGCCTCCCGCGCGCAGGTAGAGCAATTCCTAAAGGAACGCAGAGAATGGATTCTTAAGAATCAGAAGGCGCTTAGAGAGGCACAGAAACAAAAGCTTTCGATTACTGAGGAAATGCGCCGGGAAGGCGTGGAAAAGGCGATGAAAATAATCCCAGAGCGTGTCGGGCATTATGCCCGTCTGATGGGAGTCTCTTACGGGAGGATTACCATCCGAGAACAGAAAACGAGATGGGGAAGCTGCAGCGGTAAGGGAAACTTGAATTTTAACTGGAAGCTCACGTTGATGCCTGCTGAGCTTTTGGACTATGTGGTAGTGCATGAGTTGGCGCACCGAAGGGAAATGAACCATTCCAGGGATTTCTGGAGGATTGTCGAGCAGGTATTGCCGGATTATCAGACGCGAAGGAGGGAGCTTAAGGAATGGGCGGAAAGAATATGAAGAAACCGTATTTCCCGCTGTTTATAGATATATCGGAGAAAAAAATAATAGTAATCGGCGGCGGAAAGATTGCTACGAGAAGAATCAATACGCTTGTGGAATTCGCAGATAACATTACTGTGGCCGCGCCTTGGGCATCCGAGAGGATTATAGAGCTGAGCCAAAGAAAACAGGTTCATTGGATTTCGGAGGTCTATCATAAGAAAATAATAGAGGGGGCGGATTTTGTACTGGCGGCAACGGACAATGCAGAATGTAATAATCATATTGTAGCAGATTGCAGGGCTTTGAAGATTCCGGTAAACACCGCGCACAAAAAAGAGCTGTGTGATTTCTATTTTCCGGGAATCCTCCGCCTAGATGACCTGGTGGCAGGGTTCTGCTCTGGGGGAGAGAACCATCGAAGGGTCAAAGAAGCAAGGGAAAAGGTTGAGCAGATTTTACAGGAAAATTGATAGTGAAATATCAAACGAAAATGTCAGAAAATTAACGCAATTTGGAGTCGAAATTTGTAGATTTTTGAAAATTTATGTGATAGAATGAAGTTTAGTGGATGTGTTTTAAACGTTACTAAAATATAACAATCAAGGGAGGTAGAATACGAATGCTTTCTAACAAATCTACGGTTCAGTTTAATGGAACAAAAGAGCAGGAGAAAGAGCTGTTGGCGGTAATCCATGAACTGAAGGATGAGAAGGGCGCTTTGATGCCGATTATGCAGAAAGCGCAGGATATCTACGGATATCTGCCTTATGAGGTGCAGAAGATCATTTCGGATGAGACGGGGATTCCGCTTGAGAAGATCTATGGAGTTGCAACGTTCTATTCACAGTTTAATTTAAGTCCTAAGGGGCGTTACCGCATCTCCGTCTGTCTGGGAACGGCGTGCTATGTCAAAGGGTCTGGGGACATCTATAATAAGCTGATGGGAAAATTGGGGATTGTCGGCGGAGAGTGTACTCCGGACGGGAAATTTTCTCTGGATGCCTGCCGTTGCGTCGGCGCCTGCGGTCTGGCGCCGGTCATGATGGTCAATGACGAGGTATACGGGCGGCTTACCGTGGACGATATCGACGACATTCTGGCAAAGTATGAGTAATAACAGGAAGAATACAATGACGACCATAAGGGAGGAATAAGGATAGAATGAAATCTCTGGAAGAATTAAAAGCGATAAGAGAAAAGAATCAGGGGGAAATCAACCTTCGTTCCGGACATGAAGTACAGACAGGTTCTAAGTACCGCCTGCACGTTCTGGTATGCGGCGGAACAGGATGTACTTCCTCCGGCAGCCAGAAGATCAGAGAAAAATTAGTAGAAGAAATTAAGAAAAACGGGCTGGAAGAAGAAGTTGCGGTAGTAAAGACCGGCTGTTTTGGTCTGTGTGCATTAGGTCCGATTATGATTGTATATCCGGAAGGCGCTTTCTATGCCATGGTGAAGGAAGAAGATATACCGGAGATCGTGTCCGAGCATTTACTAAAGGGGAATGTAGTAGAGCGTCTGCTGTATGACGAGACAGTCAAAGGGAATAACGAGATTCTGCCGCTTCAGGAGACACAATTTTATAAAAAGCAGCACAGAGTTGCCCTGCGCAACTGCGGCGCCATTAACCCTGAGAATATCGAGGAATATATCGGAACCCGCGGCTATGAAGCATTGGGTACAGTATTGACAACGAAGAAGCCAGAGGAGGTTATCCAGATTATCCTGGACAGCGGGCTTCGCGGGCGTGGAGGCGCAGGCTTCCCCACTGGATTAAAGTGGAAGTTTGCAGCAGCGAACCAGGCGGATCAGAAGTATGTGTGCTGTAATGCTGACGAAGGCGATCCGGGCGCATTCATGGATCGTTCCGTACTGGAGGGCGATCCCCACGTAGTTTTGGAGGCAATGGCCATTGCAGGCTATGCCATCGGCGCTTCCCAAGGATATATCTATGTCCGCGCCGAGTATCCAATTGCAGTAGAGCGTCTGAATATTGCCATTGGCCAGGCAAGGGAATATGGCTTACTTGGAAAGAATATATTTGATACAGGATTTGATTTTGATATTGAGCTTCGTCTGGGTGCAGGCGCGTTTGTCTGCGGTGAGGAGACAGCTCTTATGACCTCTATTGAGGGCAACAGAGGCGAGCCGCGCCCGCGTCCGCCGTTCCCTGCTCTTAAGGGTCTGTTCCAGAAGCCAACCATCCTGAATAACGTAGAGACTCTGGCGAATATCCCTCAGATTATCTTAAACGGCGCAGGCTGGTTTGCAGATATGGGTACAGAGAAGTCCAAAGGAACGAAGGTATTTGCCCTTGGCGGTAAAGTTAAGAATACCGGACTTGTGGAGATTCCTATGGGAACAACTCTGCGTGAGATCGTAGAAGAAATCGGCGGCGGTATCCCAGGCGGCAAGAAGTTTAAGGCAGCCCAGACTGGAGGACCATCCGGCGGATGTATTCCGGCAGAGCATTTTGACGTGCCGATTGATTATGACAACCTGATTGCAATCGGCTCTATGATGGGCTCTGGCGGATTGATCGTCATGGATGAAGATACCTGTATGGTAGATATTGCAAAGTTTTTCCTGGAATTCACGGTAGACGAATCCTGCGGAAAATGTACGCCATGCCGTATCGGAACCAGGCGTATGCTGGAGATCTTAGAGAAGATTACCAACGGACAGGGCACCATGGAGGATTTGGACAAGCTGGAGGATCTGGCGGCGCACCTTAAGTCCAATTCTCTGTGCGCGCTTGGTCAGACCGCCCCGAATCCGGTACTTTCCACCCTGCGTTACTTTAAGGATGAATACATAGCACATATTGTTGATAAGAAATGTCCGGCAGGCGTATGTAAGGCCCTTCTTTCTTACAAGATTGACGCGGACAAATGTAAGGGCTGTACCCTTTGTGCAAGGACTTGTCCGAATGACGCGATCACCGGCTCTGTAAGGGAACCGCATGTGATTAACCAGGATAAGTGCGTAAAATGCGGCGCTTGTATGGAAAAATGTCGTTTCGGCGCTATCTATAAAGAGTAATGGAGGATGGAGAATATGGAAAATATTAATCTTAAAATCAA